>DASUVU010000267.1:0-12815 GCA_036378815.1 Agromyces sp.
GCAGGGCGAGGGTCGCCGCGTCGACCCAGTGCAGGTCTTCGATCACGAACACGATCGGCCGCTCGCGCGAGAGCGTCTCGAGCAGCACTGCGATCGCCTCGTGCAGCTGGCCGGTGGCGACGCCCGACGAGGACTGCGGGCCGACGGGAGGCGTCGCGGCCAGGGCGGGAACCGAGTCGGATGCCGCGAGCTCGGGCAGCAGCGCCACGAGCGCCGCCCGCCCGGGGCCGACGGCCTCGAGCACCCGTTCGGCGCCCTCTTCGGCGATCAGCGTGCGAATCGCGGTCTTCACCGGCGAATAGGGCGCTGCGACGCTGCCCAGGTCGACGCACTGCCCCGCCAGGAGCCGGACGTCGTCGGGCAGACCGGCCTGGAACTCGCGGATCAGGCGCGTCTTGCCGATGCCCGCCTCGCCGCCGATGATGACGGTGAAGGGGGCGCCGGCGCGCACCTCGTCGAGCCGCTCGTTGAGCCGTGCGAGGTCGGCGTCTCGACCGATCATGGCCGGCGCGGACGTGGTCATTCCTTCATGGTGCCACGGCCCACCGACACCGTGGGGGCCCGCAACCGCCGTGATCGCTGCCGGCTGAATCGCGACCACGTCGGGCGGCGGAACAGCGGCGGAGCCGGAAGCGGGCATCGCCCCGGCCGGACTCACCGGAGCGCGAGTCGAGGTGCGCGACCATGGCCGCGAAGGCGGCGGGGGGCGGGCTCGACCGGCGCCGGTGCGCCGGCCGAGTCGCGCTCCATGAGAACCTGCCGCGCGAGCCGCAGTTCGGCCCGCTGCACGTCGGCACGGTGCATCCCGATGGCCACGAAGTCAGCCGAGTACTGCATGATTCCTCCTGATGTGGGTCCGATCGACCTGGGATCGGATAGCTACAGGTTGCGCGCTAAGGCACCCCTGCCCCATCGGACGATCGACCTATTTCCGACCGCAGTCGCCAGGGCGGAGGGCTCAGAATCGCAGGGTCGGCGTGCGGTGGTAGCCGTCACGTCGGAACTGCACGAGCGCAGTCGTGAGCGCCGCAGCGGCGAGCGCTCCGAGAACGATCATGGTCGCGAGCATCGCGCACCTCCTTCCATTTCCATCAGATGAGTCTGCGGTCCGCGCCGGGACCTGTCGTCAGGGCGATCACCGATCGCGGCGTCGGGGTTGTCGCGGGGGTGAGGGGCGACGCCTCGGGCGAGCCCCAGGCGCGCTCGAGGGGCACGACGCCGGCCCAGGCCGCGTGGTCCTCGCCGTCGTCGGTCGCCTCCGACGGCCCGCCGGCGCGCGCCTTCATCACCACGTCGTCGAGAGCAAGGCGGAGCACGCGAGTCGCCGCGATCTCCTTCCGGGTCGTGGCCCGCACCTCGGCGGCGCGCCCCGGCATGAGGCGTTCGGCGAGCGCGAGCAACGCGGCATCCGCTCGGTCCTCGGGGACCTGCTCGAGCACGCCGTACGCCACGACGCTGCGGTAGTTCATCGAGCTGTCGAAGAGCGAGCGCGCGAACACGAGCCCGTCGAGCGCGGTGACCGAGAATGCGACGATCGATCGAGCGGATGCCGCACGCAGGGCGAATCCGCCACCGGTCGAGCCGTGCACCAGCAGGTGGTCGCCGTCGCGGGCGTAGCCCGTCGGAACGATCACGGGTTCGTCGCCGACCACCGCGGCGAGGTGGCCCACGAGCTCGGTATCGAGCAGCGTGTAGAGCGCGTCGCGATCGGCGGTCTGCCGCTCCGCGAGTCGGCGGATGCGCCGCGGCGCGGTGCCGCCGGTGGCTGCGGTGGTGGTGGTCGTCAGGGTCACGCTGCTAGTCTCGCGAGCAGACTGGTTCGCCGAGCAGTCCAGTTCGTGCAGTATCCGGCAGTCCAGTCAGGTCAGCAGGGAGTATCCGTGGACGGACCGATCCTCGTCATCGATCGCGATGCGGCGCAGTCGATCGGCGTGCAGCTCGTCGACGGACTGCGCCGCGGCATCCTGCGCGGTGCGCTGCGGCCGGGTGACGCCGTTCCGTCGACGCGGGCGCTCGCGGCCGAGCTCGGCGTCTCGCGCAGCGCCGTCGTGACCGCCTACGAGCAGCTCGCCGGCGAGGGCTACCTCGAGATGCGGCAGGGGGCGCCGACGCGCGTCGCGGATCTCGCGCGAGGCGGTGCCGCGGCATCCGTCACCGACCCACCCTCATCGAACCGTCGCGAACTGCGAGTCACCGCGGGCGGCACCCGCAGTTCGCGACGGTTCGAGTCAGGGCGGGCGGAGGTGGCGGGGGCGGACGCGCCGCGCATAGACCTGCTGCCGGGCCGACCCGCCACGACGCGATTCGACACGCGAGCCTGGCGCGCGGCCTGGCGCGCGGCGGCGGCCCGCGACATCCCCTCGGAATCCCCGGCGCCGTTCGGGGCGCCGGGGCTGCGAGACGAGATCGCCGATCACCTGCGCATCGCCCGCGGCGTCGAGTGCGAGGCATCCGACATCGTGGTCACGGCGGGCACCAGCGAAGCCCTGTCGCTGAGTGCCTCCGCCATGGCCGTCGCGCTCGGGCGCCCACCGGTCGTCGCCGTCGAGCATCCCGGCTACCCATCGGCTCGCCGCACGCTCGAACTCCACGGGGCGCGCACGGTGCCCGTCCCGGTCGACGCCGACGGCCTCGATGTCGGCGAGTTGCGTCGGATGCCGCAGCCACCCGACGCGGTCATGGTCACGCCGAGCCACCAGTACCCGCTCGGCGGGCGCCTTCCGGTCGCGGCCCGGCTGGAGCTGCTGGACTGGGCCCGCGAGGCGGGCGCGATCGTGCTCGAGGACGACTACGACAGCGAGTATCGACACCTCGGCCCGCCGCTGCCCGCCCTCGCCTCGCTCGACGACGCGGGGCGCGCGGTGCTCGTCGGCAGCTTCTCGAAGGTGCTCACGCCGTGGCTGCGCCTGGGGTACCTCGTCATGCCCGAGAATCCGCAGCTCCGTGCGGCGTACGCGCGCATGCGCGCCGACGACCGGTGCCCGGTGCCCGGCGTGGTGCAGGACGCGGCGGCGTCCCTGCTCGCCAGCGGTGCGGTGCGCCGGCACATCGCGGTGACGCGCCGCGACTACGCGCACCGGCGAGCACTCGTGCTCGAGGCGCTCGACGGGCTGCCGGGCGCACCGCTGTCGGGTCTCGACGGCGGGCTGCACGCGGTCGTGCGCATGCGAGACCTGGCGGCATCCGACGCGGTGATCGCACGGCTCGGGGCGGAGGGCGTGGCCGTCGCGCCGCTCGCCGAGTACTCCGCCGTGCCCGGCGACGAGCAGCCCGGCTTCGTCATCGGCTACGCCGGAGTCGGCGACACCCAGCTCGCCGAGGGGCTCGAGCGGATCCGCGCGGCGATCCTCGCGGTGGACGCATGAATGCCGTCGTGACGCTCGCGCCGTGGAACCCATGGCCCCTGATCGTCCCGGCGATCGTGCTGGTCGCCGGGGTCATGGCGTTGCTGGTGGGCGCCCGGTTCCGGTCGCGGCCGGTGCGCGAATCGGGCTACGTCGCGTTCGTCATCGCCGCGCTCGCCGCGATCGCCATGACGTGGACGCTCTCGGGCATCTGGGACACCCAGCAACGCTCGGCGGCGCTGGTCGCCCTCGGCTACAGCTCACCGACCTACGCTGCCAGCTTGAGCCTCGCCGGCGACGATCTCGCGCCGATCGCGTTCCAGGCAGTGCGCGACGGCGAGCGCGTCAGGGGCGTGATCAAGTCGCTCGGCGGGGACCGGTGGCAGATCTCGGAGATCCCCGGGTCCGACGACTGATGTCGATCGTGCGAGCAGTACTCGGCGCCGACCCCGAACGGGCGCAGAGTAGCGTGGAATCCGTGCTCACTCCTCCCCGACCCGAGAAGCGACCGATCGAACGCGTGCACCACGGCGACGTCTACGTCGACGAGTACGACTGGCTCAGGGCGAAGGACGACCCCGCCGTCATCGCGCACCTGCACGAGGAGAACGCCTACACGAAGGCGCGCACCGAGCACCTGGCGATCCTGCAGGAGCAGCTGTTCGAGGAGATCAGGGCCCGCACGAAGGAGACGGATCTCAGCGTGCCCACGCGCGAGGGCGACTGGTGGTACTTCTCCCGTACCGTCGAGGGCCGGCAGTACGGCATCCACTGCCGCGCTCCCATCAGCGGCCCCGACGACTGGGAGCCGCCGGTCGTCGACGGGGAATCGGGTCTCGACACGCGACCGTCTGCGCCGGACGCTCCTGCATCCGGCGAGACGTACGTGCCGCTCCCCGGCGAGCAGGTGCTCCTCGACGACAACGTCGAGGCGCAGGGCCACGAGTACTACGCGCTCGGCAGCTTCGACGTGACCGCCGACGGATCGACGCTCCTCTACGCCATCGATGTCGAGGGTGACGAGCGGTACACGATCCGGCTGCGCTCCCTCGACGGCTCGGGCCGGGAGTACGACGACGTCATCGAGGGGACGGCCGCGGGCGCGGTGTTCGATCCGAGCGGACGCTACGTCTTCTACGCGACCGTCGACGAGTCGTGGCGGCCCGACACGATCTGGCGCCACGAGGTCGGCACCGCGGCATCCGACGACGTCTCGGTCTTCAGCGAGCCCGACGAGCGGTTCTGGCTCGGGGTCGGCGTGACCCGCAGCCGTCGGTTCCTGATGATCGAGGCCGGCTCGAACGTGACGAGCGAGACCTGGCTGCTCGACGCCGACGACCCAGTGGGCGAGTTCCGCGTGGTCTGGCCGCGCAAGGACGGCGTCGAGTACGACGTCGAGCACGTCGTCGCCGGCGGCAGGGACCGGCTGCTCATCGTGCACAACGACGACGCGGTGAACTTCGAGCTCGTCAGCGTCGCGGCATCCGACCCTCAGGGACCGCGACGGATGCTGCTGCCCCACAACCCCGAGGTGCGACTCGAGGGCGTCGACGCCTTCCGCGACTTCGTGGCGGTCGAGTACCGGCGTGAGGGCCTCCCCCGAGTCGCGGTCGCGAAGGTGCCGCCCACCGGAATCCCGGCCGATGCGACGCCCGACGACACGCTGCACGAGCTGCCGTTCGACGAGGAGCTGTTCTCGGTGGGCGTCGGCAGCAACCCCGACTGGCGGCAGCCGACGCTGCGCGTCGCGTACTCGAGCTTCGTGACGCCGACGACCGTGTACGACGTCGTCGTCGCCACCGGCGAGCGCCGCCTGCGCAAGCGCCAGCCGGTGCTCGGCGACTACGACCCCACCCGCTATGCACAGCGCCGCGAGTGGGCGCAGGCGGACGACGGCACCCGCGTCCCGATCTCGCTCGTGTACCGGCATGACCTCGTCGACCTCGGTACCCCGGCGCCGACGCTGCTCTACGGGTACGGATCGTACGAGCACTCGATCGACCCGGGCTTCGGGATCCCCCGGCTCTCGTTGCTCGACCGCGGCATGATCTTCGCGGTCGCCCACGTGCGCGGCGGCGGCGAGATGGGCCGGCTCTGGTACGAGCACGGGAAGAAGCTCGAGAAGCGCAACACGTTCACCGACTTCGTCGCCGTCGCGCGGCACCTCATCGACAACGACATCACGGCACCCGACCGTCTCGTGGCGCAGGGCGGCAGCGCGGGCGGGCTGCTCATGGGCGCGGTCGCGAACATGGCGCCTCGGTACTTCTCGGGCATCCTCGCCGAGGTGCCGTTCGTCGACCCGCTCACGTCGATCCTCGACCCGTCGCTTCCGCTCACCGTGATCGAGTGGGACGAGTGGGGCAACCCGCTCGACGACGCCGAGGTCTACGCGTACATGCGGTCGTACTCGCCGCTCGAGAACGTGCACGGCAGCACCAATGGCGGTGGGCACTACCCGCCGATCCTCGCGGTCACGTCGCTCAACGACACCCGCGTGCTCTACGTCGAGCCTGCGAAGTGGGTGGCACGGCTCCGCGAGGTCGGGGCGGACCCGTTGCTGAAGGTCGAGATGGCGGCGGGGCACGGCGGCGTCTCGGGGCGGTATTCGGCGTGGCGCGAGCGGGCGTTCGCCTACGCCTGGGTCATCGATCGCGCCAACGCGCACCCGAGCGGCGAGTAGGCCGGGACGGGCGCGGTCATCGCACCACGTCGTACGTGATGTGGGTCGCGAGTTCGTTGGGCAGCACGTCGACGGGCTTCAGCCTCAGGTCGTCGAACCCCTCGAAGAGTCGCTCACCGGCCCCGAGCGTGATGGGCGAGATGCTCACGATGATGCGGTCGATCAGGCCGGCGGCGAGGTACTGCCGCACGGTGCTCGCGCCGCCCGCGATCGACACCCGGCCGCTGCCCGCGGCCTCCCTCGCCCGGGAGAGGGCGTCGTCGATGCCCGTCGTGACGAAGTGGAACGTGGTGCCGCCCTGCATGGGAATCGGGTCGCGCGGATGGTGCGTGAGCACGAAAACGGGACCGTGATACGGCGGCTCGTCGCCCCACCACCCCTTCCAGTCGTCGTCGGGCCACTCGCCGCGGACGGGTCCGAACATGTTGCGGCCCATGATGTAGGCCTTCGGCGCGAGGATCTGATCGACGATGGACCGGTTCGCCTCGGGCTGCTGGAACATCCACTCGTGAAGGCTCTCGCCACCCTCGCCGAGCGGATCGTCGAGCGTCTGGTTCGCCCCCGCGACGAAGCCGTCGAGCGAGATGGATACGTTGGCCGTGACAAGGCCGTCGTCGAACGCCATGCGCTGCACCTTACGCGGACGCGCCGACACCGTCGTCGATGCATGCGAACGCAGGGATTTCGCGCTGAGCGAGCATGGGTGACGGATGCCGGTGGTGTTTGTCAGACTGCCCCTCATGTCGATTCTCTCCGATCTGAGCGAGCGCGTCCCGGGCCGCACCTTCGGCCCCGGTTCCACCGAGTACGACGATGGTCGTACCGTGTTCCTCGGCCCCGGCGATCCCGAGGCCGTCATCCGACCGACCACCTCCGCGGAGGTCGCCGCCGCCGTTCGCGCGGCGGTCGATGCCGACCTGCCCATCGCCGTGCGAAGCGGCGGTCACGGCAGCGTGCCCGCCTCCGATGGGGTCGTCATCGACCTCTCGGCCTTCGACGAGATCGAGCTGCACGATGGCGCGATCGTCACGGTCGGCGCGGGGGTCCACTGGGGCGATGTGGCGTCCGCCCTCGCGCCGCACGGCCTCGGCGTCTCCTCCGGTGACACCCTGAGCGTCGGGGTCGGCGGCCTCGCCCTCGGTGGCGGCATCGGCTGGCAGGTGCGCACGCACGGCCTGACCGTCGACCTCGTCCGCGAGATCGAGGTCGTGACGGCCGACGGAGCCGTCGTCACCGCGAACGCCGACTCCCACCCCGACCTCTTCTGGGCCCTCCGCGGCGGCGGCGGCAACTTCGGCATCGCGACCCGCTTCACGCTGCAGGCGGCACCGGTCGACGGGATGGTCGGCGGTCACCTGTCCTTCGACCAGTCGCAGGTGGGTGCCGTGCTGCGCGCCTGGCGCGACATCACGGTCTCCTCGCCCGACGACCTGAACTCGACGCTCATCGTGATGCCGGCGCTCATGCCCGAGATGCCGGCCGGGCCGCAACTCGCCGTGGCACTCCGGGGCAGCGAGGAGGAGCTGCGCCGCCTGCTCGAGCCGCTGCTCTCACTGTCCTCCGTGACGAAGGTCGACCTCGGTCCCGTCGAATACGGCGAGCTCCTCGAGGAGGGGCCTCCGGGGCGCCCACCGTTCCGCTTCGTCGGCGGCAACGGGTTCGTGCCCGACGTCTCCGACGAGTTCCTCGCCGCAGCAGAACGCGCCTCCGCGAGCGAGACGCCGACCATGGTGATGCTGCGCGCCCTCGGAGGCGCGTTCTCGCGGGTCGCGCCCGACGCGACGCCGATCGCGTTCCGCGACGCGCAGGCGTTCTTCATCGTGAACCGCCTGCTGCCGCTCGACGCGACCGACGAGCAGGCGGCGGCCATGCAGGTCGAACTCGATGCGGCGCTCGCCCACACCTCGGGCAGGTATTCCAACTTCACGGAGGTATACGGCGAGGCGGTGCTCCCGACGATCTACCCGCCCGCGACGCTGGCTCGGCTGCGGCGCGTGAAGGCCGAGGTCGACCCGGGCGACGTGTTCCGTCCGGCACACCACGTCAGGCCGGCATAGTCCTCACCACGCGCCGAACGAGTCGTCGAGCTGGTCGAGCATCTCGCGTCGGCGGGCCGCCTCCTGTAGATCGCGCTCGAGGTCGTTGGTGACATCCTGCATGCGCTGATCGCGTTCGCGCAGGTAGGTCTCGTCGACCTCGATGTCGGGCCATTCGCGGGCGAGCTTCGCGGTGATCGCTCCACCGATGTCGGCCCAGGCGTCCTGCCGGGCGCGCTCGGCGAGCTCGGCCAGGTACTCGGGGTCGTCGCGCAGTTCACCGAGGCGCTGCGCGATGGCCGTGTTGACCTGCTCGCGGAGGCGCAGGTTGCGGGTGTCCTCGCGATGGTAGTCGTGCTGGTGCGCGGATCGGCCGACCCGATTCGACGCCGTCTCGAGCTCGTGCGCCGACCACTCCGCGACCTCGTCGGTCTCCTGCATGAGCTCGTAGAGCACCTCGCGGGCGGCGGCCGCGGCCCGGTCGGCATCGAACGGCTCCTCGCCGCGGAGCGCCATCAGGATGATGCGGTTCTTCAGCGCCATCCGCCCCGCCGCCTCGGCGACGAGGAGTCCGTCAGCGAACGTCTCGTCGAAGGTGAGCGGCTCGACCTTGGGCAGCGCCTTGCGGTCGAACGGCTTGAACTCGGGGGCCCGTCGCCGGCGGAAGAAGCGCCACATCAGCCACCTCCGCCGTCACTCGAGATCAGCTCCGAGCCTACCGACCGGAGCAGTGCCGTGTCGGATGTCGCAGCTAACCTGCGAGCATGGACGAGATGCGGTGCGGCCTCCTCGTCGACGGCGAACGCTGCCCGAGCACCGTCGAGCCCGGCTCGCCGGTGCCGCTCTGCACGTGCCACCTCCTCGAGGCCTACGATCTGGTCGCCGCGGACGTCGGCGTGGTCGACCTGTTGCCCAGTCCGTGCCTTGCGTGCGGGTCGCGCGTCGGCGTGCGGTACCCGTCGGGCTGGATCTGCGCCGACTGCGAGTGGAAGGTCGGCGACGCTCCCGACGACGAGCTGGCGCGGCCGCTCGTCGAGGTCGTCTACTACCTCCGATATCGCGACCAGGTCAAGATCGGCACGTCGGCGAACCCGCGCCTCCGATTCCTGAGCATCCCCCACGATCAGCTGCTCGCGTTCGAACGCGGCGGGCGCCGACTCGAGCACCGCCGACACGAGCAGTTCGCCGCGCATCGGTTCGCCGGCACCGAGTGGTTCGCGGTGCATCCGGCGCTGCTGGCGCACATCGACGAGCTGCGCGACGGCGCCGACGACCCGTGGGTGCAGTACGACCGGTGGGTCAGCAGGCTCGTGGCACTTCGCGGCTGATCAGCCGGCCTGCGACGCCTCGGGGTCGAACCCCTCGATCCGACCGTCGGCCGACGCGTACTTCACGATGAGGCTGCAGTCCTTGCCGCCGTAGCCCTCGTCGATCAGGCGCTGGAACTGCTCGAGCGCGATCCGCGAGGCGGGCATGTGCAGCCGGGCGTCGTCGCCCGCGGCGACCGCGAACGAGAGATCCTTCTCGGCGAGCACGGTGCTGAACGTGGCGTCGAAGTTGCGGTTCGCTGGACTTGTCTCGACGACGCCCGGCACCGGGTACCAGGTGCGCAGCGGCCACGAGTCGCCCGACGAGACCGAGGCCACCCTGAAGAACGTCGCGGCGTCGAGGCCGAGGTGGGCCGCGAGTTGGGACCCCTCGGCCACCCCGAGCAGCGAGACGAAGAGCATGAGGTTGTTCGCGAGCTTCGCCGCGATGCCCATGGTGGGGCCGCCGACGGCGAAGACGTGCCCGGCCATCGGCTCCACGAGCGACGTCGCCTCGACGACCGCGTCCTCGTCGCCGCCGAGCATGAACGTCAGCGTGCCCGCGTGGGCGCCCGCGATGCCGCCCGAGACGGGCGAGTCGACGAACCGGAATCCGCGCTCGAGGGATGCCTCGTGGCAGAACCGCGAGGTCTCGACGTCGACCGTCGACGTGTCGAGGAGCAGCGCGCTCGTGGGCGCCGTCGCCCACACGCCGCCCTCTCCGCCCAGCACCTCGCGCACGTGCTCGCCGCGCGGCAGCGACGTGAACACCGCATCGGCTCCGGCCACCGCCTCGGCGATCGTGTCGACGACGTGCACCCCATGCTCGGTCGCGGCAGCGCGGCACGTCGGGTCAGGGTCGACCCCGCGCACGTCGTGCCCCGCAGCGACGAGATTGCCCGACATCGGGCCGCCCATGTGACCCAGACCGATCCAGGCGATGGTCGCCATGGCCCCTCCCGACGTCGTCGACGCGAAGTGCGCGTGCGAGCCCCGAGCGGGCTTGCGGTTCCACGATACGTTCGCGGCATCCGGCGGGCAACGAACCGGGTGGACGCCGTGCCGCCTACGCCATGCCCTCGGCGGTCCGCTCGAGGTCGCTCTTCGGGCGATCTCGTTGCGTGGCGATGGCCGTACCCGCGGCCCCGCACACGATCGCGATCGCGACCACTTCGGTGGCGGAGAACGTCTCGGAGAGCACGAGCCAACCGAACACGGCCGCGATCACCGGGCCGAAGCTGGTGATGATCGCGTACAGGCGCGGTGTGATGCGTCGCAGGATGAAGGTGTCGAGGCTGTACGGCAACGCCGACGAGAGCACGCCGACGCCGAGGAGCAGCCCGACGACGGCCCAATCGATCACGCCCGGGTCGAAGGTCGCGATCGCGAACGGCAGCAGCAGCGCCAGGCTGACGATGCTCGCCACCGTGAGCCCCTCGAGTCCGGGTAGCCCCACGGCGACCCGCCGCGTCAGCATGATGTAGGCCGCCCACGCGGCGGCGGCGGTGAGCGCGAGGGCGACGCCCCACGGGTCGATGGCCGCGGCATCCGACGATCCGGGCCCGATGAGCAGCACGACGCCCGCGCCCGCGGCGAGCGCGCAGACGACGTCGAGCACCCGACGCGACGTCGCCAGTGCGAGGCCGAGGGGCCCGAGGAACTCGATCGTGGCGGCGACGCCGAGGCCGATCAGGTGCACGGACTCGTAGAACGCGAGGTTCATGACGGCCAGCGTCACGCCGAGCGCGAGCGCCGGCCAGAGCCGCCGCCAGGTGAGCTCGGCACGCTTGGGCCGGTAGAACGGCAGCACGGCCGCGACCATCACGATCTGCCGCGCGGCGACCACCACGAACGAGCCGACGATGGGGATCACGAGTCCGGCGAGCGACGAACCGAAGTTGATCGACACCTCGGTGCCGAGCTGCGTCGCCGCGCCCACGATCCGGCGCCGCTGCACGTCGGCGGCTGTCGAGGGCCCGGGCGTCGGCTCGGGACGCTGCCCGGGATTCGGCTCGTCGGTCACCCGACGACGATACGCCGCCCCGCGGCATCCGTTCGCATCGACCGCGCTGCCGCGGCATCCGTTCGCTCAGCCTGCGAGCTGTTCCCGGAACGTGCGCGGGCCGCCAGGGACGGCCCGAGCGGATGCCGCGGCCGCGACGAACCCGTCACGACGCACGAGGTACACGAGGCCCGGGTCGAGCCGGCCGAACGGGTCGGCTGGGAACGCGTGGCCCTCGAGCCCGACGGACTCCGCGATCGCGCGCACCTCGGGCTCGTACACGCCGTAGCCGTGCACCTGCCACGTCATCGACCGGAGCACGTCGAAGTTGTCGCCCGTCCACGGCAGCCGGCGGCCGACGACGGGGTCGCGGCGACTCGAGAGTCGCGGCGACATCCGGTAGTGGATCCGGGTCTGCGACAGGTAGCCGAAGAGCCGACCGCCGAGGAGTCGCGGAAGCAGCCGGACGCCGATCGGCCCGACGAGCGGCAGCGCGCGTCCGCGGATGAAGCGCGCGACCCGCGACTCGGACGTGATGTTCGCGAAGAGCCGGTCGGTCGTCGAGACGAGGGTCTTGCCGACCGGCCGGCGCTCCGCCTCGTACCGGTCGAGGCGCGCGTCGGGCATGCCGCCGATGAGCACGTCGGCGAGCGCGCACGCGAGGTTGTGCGCCTCCTGCAGGCCGGTGTTCATGCCCTGCGCGCCGACCGGCGAGTGGATGTGGGCCGCGTCGCCCGCGATGAAGCACGGCCCCTCGCGGAAGCGGGCGGCCAGGCGGTGATGCACCCGATACGTCGTGAACCACGACGTCTGCGAGTACTCGACGCCGAACTCGGCCCGGATGGCCGACCGCACGTTCGCCTCGCGCAGGTCCCCGTCGGCGTCGAGGTCGGCATCGCGAACGATGCCGAGCAGGCGCATCCGGGTTCCGCCCATCGGGAACGCGAGCACGAAGTGATCGGTCGTGAAGCGCAGGTTGATCGCGTCGTCGACGAGGCCGGTCACGTCCGCGGCATCCGCGATGTAGTAGGTGTACGCGTTCGTGACGCCCTCGAACGGGATGCCGAGCGACTCGCGCACTCGGGAGTGCGCGCCGTCGGCGCCGACGCAGTACCTGGCGCGCACGGTGAGGCGGTCGGCCTCGCCCTCGGGGCCGGCCAAGGTCGCGATGACGGATGCCGCGGCATCCGTCTCGCTCCGTGTTCCGTTCCGCACCACCTCGAGCTGCTCGAGCCGATGGCCCCAGCGCACCTCGCGTCCGAGGTCGGCGAGCACGTCGACGAGGAGTCGCTCGTTCCGGCTCTGCTCGAACACGGTGATCTCGGTGTACGGCGACACCCCGGCGCCGAGCCCGCGGAACTCGACCCGGCCGAAGGCCCACCGACCCGCGCCGGGGACGATCGCCGGCGCAGGCGCCCGTTCGGCGAGCACGCGGGCGACGAT
>DASUVU010000268.1:0-2194 GCA_036378815.1 Agromyces sp.
TGACCGTGACCTCGGTGGGCTGCACCATCGGCGTGTGCCACACCTCGAGCGCCCCGTACTCCCCCGCCGCTCCGGTGAACGTCGCAGCGACCGTGTGACTCTCGCCCGGGCCGTTGATGATGTTGACCTTCACAGCCGGGCGACCGAGGTGCGGAAGCGCGGTGGCTTCGATCGGCGCCCCGTCGGCGGTCGCCGACGTGAACGTCGAGCCGACCGGCCCGTAGAGCACGAGGTCCGTCGACATCCACCCCTTCTGGAAGAAGCGCGCCGGCGAGATGTACGAGGCCAGGCCGTCGACGGCGTCGGGGTCGAGTGTCGACGCGAAGGTCGCGGTGGTCGTGAACGTGGGCGCGTCCGCGGTGCACTGATCGGATGTCGCATCGACGCCGAGCTTGGCGTAGTAGTCGAGCTTGCCCTCGGTGATGTCGTCGACGTAGACGCCGACGATCGTCTGCTCGGTGTTGTCGACGGGCAGCATGCCCGAGACACGCGAGCCGGCGATGTACTCCGCCTCTGCGGCATCCGACGGCACGTACATCAGGCGCCCCTCGTCGACCGCACGGCCGAGGGACTCGACGAGCGTGCTCATGTCGCCCGAGCCCGAGCGCACCACGTCGAAGACCGTCGCCGCGGCGCCGGCGAAGAACACGTCCTGCTCTTCCTTCTCGTAGCGGAAGTACGCCTCGTTGAGCAGCTGCGCCACGGCGTTGTCGGCGGTGAGCGTCTCACCCGTCGGCAGGGTCACCGGGCCGGTCGCACTGAGGAGGTAACTGAGGGCGACCGGGTCGAAGGAGACGACGCCGTCGATCTGCGTGCCGAACGACTCCGCCCACCACGCGCGCATGATCTCGGCGCTCTCCGTGAAGTCGGGCGTCAGCGTGATGTCCTGCATGAAGCGGCCGATCTTGTCGCCGTACAGCGCCGCCGTCTCGGGGTCGAGCGGCACGATGGGCTCAGGGCGATTGTTCGCGAAGTCCGAACTCGAGGCCTGCTGCGCGATCGAGATCACGCCGTCGGTCACGTTGACCATCACGATCGCGGCGGGATTGCCGCCGGTGCCGCGAGATTCGGCGTTGTTCTGGAACAGCATGAGGTAGTTGCGCGGGCCGTCGGCGCCGAGCGCAGCCGGAAGCAGCTTGAGCGTCGTGTCGGCGGCGTCGAGTGTGGGCGTGAGCTCGGCGACCACCCGGTCGAGCTTCCCGATGCCGTCGGCGACCGGGCCGATCAGGGCATCGCGGTCGAGGCTGTCGAGTTCGGCGGCGACGTTGCGCACCGCACGGGCCGCCGTGCCGACCGTGTCGGCCAGCTGCTCTACGGCGGCCACGTCGATGGCACCGCCCTGCGGCTTGAGCGCCTCGATGCTGATCTCGGTCGCGGGCATGACGGCTTCGGTCACGATCTGGTCGACCGACGCGGACGCCACTCGAACCGCCTCCAGGTTCGGCCCCGCCATCGGCACCCACTCCAGCGAACGCCAGAGCGGGTCATCCGTCTGCTTCTTCGCCTCGGCGGCGTACTCGGTGACCTGCTGTGCCGATGCCTTCGCACCCTCGTTGTCGCCGGCCGCGAGCTGCTGCTGCGTCTGCTCGGCGAGCGGGATGGCCGCCTCGAGGGCGTCCTTCGCGGCGAACGCGCGGTTCGCGAGCAACATGCCGACGATGCCGAGCCCGATGATGACCACCACGATGCCCACCGGGACCCACAGCCGTGCACTGCGGATCAGGGGTCGCTTCGTGGAGGGGGCTCGCGTACTCATCCCAGCCATCGTAGGGGTCGACGCCGGGTTGGCAGAATCAATACGCGCCCTCCGACCGGGCGACCGAACGCACCGTCCGGTACAGGATGATGACGTCGCCCGTCAGCGACCAGTTCTCGACGTAGTAGAGGTCGAGGCGAACGCTGTCCTCCCACGACAGGTCGGAACGGCCCTGAGTCTGCCAGAGCCCCGTGATGCCCGGGCGAACGAGCAGCCGGCGACGGGCCCACATGTCGTAGCGCTCCACCTCGGACGCGAGTGGAGGTCTCGGGCCGACGAGCGACATGTCGCCGAGCAGCACGTTCATGAGCTGGGGCAGTTCGTCGAGGCTGTACCGTCGCAGGACGGCGCCGATGCGCGTCACCCGCGGGTCGGTGCGCATCTTGAAGAGCACTCCGTTGCCGTCGGTCCGGTCGAGCAGGGTCGGCAGCTGGTTCT
>DASUVU010000269.1:0-6768 GCA_036378815.1 Agromyces sp.
AGCGCCGCACGAAGGCGCTCATCGCCCAGTACGACGCGTTGCGGCCGGCGCAGCTCGACGGTGCCGAGCACGGCAACGACCATCACGTGAACGGCGCCCTCACGATCGGCGAGAACATCGGCGATCTCGGCGGACTCGCGATCGCGTGGAAGGCGTACCGGTTGTCGCTCGATGGGCAGGAGCCGCCGGTCATCGACGGGCTCACCGGGGCGCAGCGGTTCTTCCTGTCGTGGGCGCAGGCCTGGCAGATGAAGGGCCGCGACGAGGAGGTCATCCGCCTGCTCGCGATCGATCCGCACTCGCCGAACGAGTTCCGCTGCAACCAGATCGTGCGCAACATCGACGAGTTCTACGGGGCGTTCGAGGTCGACGATGATGACGCGCTCTGGCTCGACCCGAGCGAGCGCGTCACCATCTGGTAGGGGCGCGAGCCGTCAGCTCGTGACCGTGATGTTGCCGATGTTGGTCTCGAATCGGTACTGCCTGGCCGCAGACATGTCGCTGTCAGCCTGCAGGTCGACCTCGCCGAGCGCCGAGTCGACCGTGATGGCGTAGCGTCCCTGCGGCAGGTTCACGTTGACCTCGCCCAGGTCGGTCTCGACACGGATGCCGCTGGGCAACGCCTCGAGCGCGAGCGTCACGTCGCCCACGGCCGACTGCACGCTCAGCTCGCCCTCGGTGTCGAATCGGGCGAGGTCGATCGTGCCCACATCCGACTTCACGTCGAGCGACGCGGCGGATCCGGTCAACTCGATGTCGCCCACGTGGCTTCGGGCCGAGACGTCGTCGAACGTGCCGACGGCGACGACGTCGCCGACGTCGGTGCGGAGGTCGATGGCCACCGGCTCGCGCTCCAGCGCGGCGGGAAGGACGAGCTGCAGTTCGGGAGCACGATCACCGATCCACAGCCACGACAGGTCGGGGATCCCGAACTCGCGGACGTGCTGCAGCGAGACGTGCAGGGTGTCGCCTCGCACCTCGTGGTCGAGTGCGAGGCGGGCACGCGAGCCGTTCTGCCGCAGCGTGAGCTCGGTTCGGTCGACGGCGCCGTACGCGACGCTGACGTCGGCAAGGTCGCCGTCGAGCACGACGGAGTCGAAGCGCTCAGAGATCTCGAACGTGCCGGAGGCATCGGGGCGTGTGAGGGTGCGCACGACGCCCACGGCGAGCCACGCGACCATCGCCGTGATGATCACGCCGATGACGATGAGGGCGGCCGTCCGGCCGGCGTAGGAGGATCTGGGTGATTCGGTGGTGGACATCGTCGCTTCCTGGTTCGGGCCGCCTGAGCGGCTGGTTCGGGCGCCGACGCGGCGCTTCGAGGGGATGTCTCCACGCTATGGAGCCCGGGTGAACTGCAGGAGCCGGGCAGCCGCCCGATCGCTCGGGGGGTAACCCCCCGGCACGCCGCGCCCGGGTCTGCAGTGTCGCCGCCGGGTCTTACACTGGCTTTGTCCGATCCGTCCTTCTCGAGCGCGCCGCGACCCGCGGTGGGGGAGCGCCGAGCCCCAGAGGAAGAGCGTGCAACCACCGTGGTGACGTCGTCGCAGGGTTCCGAGCGGCGATCGAGGCATGCGAGCATCCGGCGAGGGCGTCACCGCACCGAGGAGGCCAGCGAGAGCTTCGCGCGCGGATTCAACGCCCTCGGTGAGCTCGCGCTCGACGGCGTGCAGGTCTCGGCCCGCGCAACCGACCTGGCGACCGGCAAGGTGCTGTTCTCCGTCGACGACCACGTGGTGATGCCCACGGCCTCGATCGGCAAGGTGCTCCTGCTCGTCGAGGTCGCCTCGCGGCTGGTCGGCGCGAACGCCGAGTCGTTCACGGTGCTCGACCGGGCGCCACGCGATGCGGTGGGCGAATCCGGCATCTGGCAGCACCTCCAGTCACCGTCCCTTCCGATCGCCGACCTGGCGTCGTTGATCGGGGCCACCAGCGACAACCTCGCCACGAACGTGCTCATCCGCTACGTCGGGCTCGAGGCCGTGCGTGCCCGCACCGAGACGCTCGGCCTGACCCGAACGGCGCTGCTCGACCTCGTTCGCGATCACCGCGGCCCCGACGACGCTCCGCAGCTCTCCATCGGCTCGGCGAAGGAGCTCACCTGGCTCTTCGCGTCGCTCGCGCGCGGCGAGATCGTGAGCCCCGAGGTGTCGCAGCGGGTGGTGGGCTGGCTGTCGCTCAACTCCGACCTGTCGATGGTGGCGAGCGCGTTCGGGCTCGACCCGCTCGCGCACCGCATGCCCGACCACGGCGTGCTGCTCATGAACAAGACCGGCACCGACGGCGGGGTGCGCAGCGAGGTCGGGGTGCTGCGCGGTCCGCGCGCGAGCGTGGCGTATGCCGTGTCGATGTACTTCGCCGACACGATGCTCACGTCACGGCTGGCCGTGCTCGACGGCATGCGCCAGGTCGGGCTCGACCTGCTCGAGTACGTGCACTGACCCGCAGACGCGGACTCCTCAGCCCGCGGGCACCGACGTGAGCAGCGCCACCCCGTCGCGCACCGCGAGCTCGGTCTCGCGGGCACCCAGTATGCGGAAGTGCCCGGCGACCGGCACGCGGACATTGGTCGCTCCGTCGAGGGCGCTGCCGTCGGGCACGTGCGGATCGAACGTGCCGAACACGGAGACGATCTGCGCGTTGACGGATGCCGCGCTCCCGAGCATCACGATGGTCTCGTCGCTCGGCAGCAACGCGCGGATGCTCGGGTCGCGGAAGAGCCGCGCTCGCCGTGCTCCGGCGAACGGCGTCGAGATCGCGACGAGTCCACGGATGCCGAGGGACTCGGCCCGTTCGTCGAGCAGGAGGCGCTTCCCGATGAGCCCGCCCTTCGAGTGACCGACGATCACTCGTCCGGCAGTCGGCACCCGTACGCGCTCGAGCGCATCCGCCACGTGGTCGGCCGTCTCGGCGATGCCCGCACGGTTCGCGCGCATGCCGTGGACCACGGTCACGCGGTATCCCTCGGCGTTCAGTGCGTCGCCGAGTGGGCGGATGAACGACCAGTGCTCGTACACCCCCGGAAGCAGCACGACCTGTGGCTTGACCGGGTCGCCGATCCGCCAACGAGCCGGGGTGCGGCGGCCGTCGACGAACACGGCGAGTTGCCGGAGACCGGCGTAGGCGTAGTCGCGTGCCATCCACCCCAGCGCATCGAGCCGGTTCATCCGCTCGGCCTTCAGTGGTTCCGATGGCTGCGCCACGGCCCGACCGACCGGCTCGCCGAGCGCGTCCTGCGCGATCATCTCGCCCACTCGGCGCCCGCTCACGACCATGGTGTCGTGACCGCGGCCGGGCACCTCGGCGTACCGCCCCTTCGGGGCCAGCGCCGCCATCTCCTCGCCCCAGTAGCGAGGCACCACGGCGTCGGTCTCGCCCCGGATGACCAGCGTCGCCGCGCTGATCTGCGGAAGCGCCTGCTCCATGCGGTGGTCGAGCATCGGTCGCAGGTTGGCGACGAACCACCGGGGCCCGGCCTTGACGTACAGCGAGAGCCCGGTGATGACGACCCGGGGGTCGACCACCAGGAGGTCCTGGAGGAATCGAGCCGCCTGCTTGACGAGGGACCGCTCGCGCGGGTTCACGGTCGCGCCGATGAGCACGACGCGTTCGACGAGCTCGGGATGGCGTGCCGCCGCCTCGGCGACGACCTGCGCGCCGGTGGAGTGGCCCACGAGTACAGCCCGCGTGATGCCCTCGGTCGCGAGCAGGTCGGCGATCAGGTCGGCGGACTCGGCCATGGTGAGTGGCCGGTGCGGCTCGGGGGCGTCGCCGAATCCCGGCATGTCCAGCGCGTACACGGTGCCGGTCGGCTCGAGGAGCTCGGCCACCGGGTCCCAGTACCCGTGCGCCATGCCGAGCCCGTGCACCAGCACATAGTCGGGCCCACCCGCGATGCCCGACTGCCGAACGATCACCGCGTGCTCACCGCGGCGGAACTCGCGGGTCGTGGCCATGCCGGAAGTCTAGGCGGCGCTCAGTCGATGGCGCCGGATGCCGCGAGCCGCCGCAGCACCTCGGCGCCCGCGGGCGGGCACCGGCTCAGTTCGGCGGTGGTCACCCAATGCAACTCGCCGACCTCCGCCGACGCGACGGGCGCGGCATCCGTCTCGGCCTGGAAGACCCTCATGCGCACGAGCCGGCCGTCCGGCTCGCCGTGCGCCTGGACCACGACCTCGAACAGCTCCTCGAGCTCGTCGGGCCGGAGCTCGAGTGCCACCTCCTCGAGCGCCTCGCGGGCGGCGGCTTCCGCGGCCGTCTCTCCCTCGTCGATCTTGCCGCCCGGCATGTAGTACACCTCGCGGTCTCGGGCCGTGACCATGAGCACACGCCGGTCGCGCACGAGGGCGATCGCGGCGACATGCAGGTCGGGGAGATGCGGCATCCGTATCACCCTAAGCCGCAGCACGCGGCCGGCCGACCGTTCGCTGCCGGGCTCGGCGCCGGTACGCTGGCTCGCAGTCCGATCGCGAAGGAGCGAGCCGATGGCCGACGAGAACCGCGGATACGTGCGTGCAGTGCAGTCCGAGGTGTACCGAGCCGGCGTGGGCGGCACGCGGCCCGCCGTGCCGGTCGACTCCGACCTCCTCGAGCGGGCAGCGCGCAAGGCCGTGTCATCCGATGCGTTCGCCTACCTCGCGGGCGGAGCGGGATCCGAGGCGACGATGGCCGCGAACCGGGAGGCCTTCGCACGGTGGCGCATCATCCCGCGCGGGCTGCGCGACGTCGGGAGCCGTGACCTGTCGATCGACCTGTTCGGCCGGCGCCGGGCGACGCCCTTCCTGCTCGCTCCGATCGGCGTCGCGGAGCTGGCTCACGCTGAAGCCGATGTCGCGGTGGCGCGTGCGGCGGCCGAGCTCGACGTGCCGTACGTGCTCTCGAACCAGGCGTCTCGGCCGATGGAGGAGGTAGCCGCGGCGATGGGCGACCGGGCCAGGTGGTTCCAGCTCTACTGGAGCAGGTCGGACGAGCTCAACGCGTCGTTCCTCCGCCGCTCCGAGGCGGCGGGGTGCGAAGCCGTCGTCGTGACGCTCGACACCCACCTGCTCGGATGGCGCGCTCGCGATCTCGATGCCGCGTTCCTGCCGTTCACGCGCGGGCAGGGCATCGCGCAGTACACGAGCGACCCGGTGTTCGCCGACCTGGTGCGCGAGCGTGTCGCACGCGGCGGTGGCGGCGGCGCTCGCCCGAGGGTGACGCCGACGCTGCTCCGCTCTGCGTTCCGGATCGCCCGCTCGGGCGCGGGCACTCGCCTCGTCGAGGGCGGCGTGCGCGACGCGCTGCGGTCGCCCCTGCCGCGCGCGGCCGTCGAGACGTTCCTCGACGTGTTCTCCGATCCGACCCTCACGTGGGACCACCTCGCACGGCTCCGCGAGTGGACGAAGCTCCCGGTCGTACTGAAGGGCGTCCTGCATCCGGATGACGCGAGCCGAGCCATCGACGCCGGCGTCGACGGCATCGTGGTGTCCAATCACGGAGGCCGCCAGGTCGACCACGCGGTCGCGACGCTCGACGTGCTGCCCGACATCGTCGAGCGCGTCGGCGGGCGGGTGCCGATCGTACTGGACAGCGGTGTGCGCGGCGGCGCCGATGCGTTCATCGCGCTCGCGCTCGGTGCGACGGCGATCGGCATCGGGCGGCCCTACGCGTACGGGCTCGCCGTCGCGGGCTCCACGGGGGTCCGCGAGGTGGTGCGCAACCACATCGCCGAGTTCGACGTCACGATGGCGCTCGCGGGGCACACGTCGGTTCCGCAGATCGGGCGCGATTCGCTGCGGGCCGCCTGAGCCACGCGGCATCCGTCACCGACCGCTGCCACGCGGCATCCGTCGTCGGTCACCGAATCACTTCGTCAGCGTCCGCACGAGGGCGACGGCCTCCTTCGGCGACACCTCGGGCAGGTAGGCGCGACCGACCGCGACCCCGATCGTCGGCAGGGCGAGCGCATCGGGATATGCCATGGAGAGCGTCTCGTACTCGGGGTTGAACTTCGCCTTGAACCGGAACAGCGACGAGAAGCCGTACGCGGGCTCGAGCGTCTTCGCGAGGAAGTCGAGCAGCCGGGTCATCGCGGTCGGCTCGGGCGATTCCTCCCCGGGAGCGATCGGCTTGGTCGCGAGGGGCGCGCCCGACAGGCTCAGCACCTCGGCGCCCGTCTCCTTCATGTGCAGGGCGGCCGACGCGATGAGGAACTCCATGATCCCGTTCATGCTGTCGTCGGTACGGCGCATGAAGTCGATGGTCCAGCCGACGACCTCGCCGTCGCGGTGCACCGGGAGCCAACTCGTGACCGCCTGCAGGCGCCCGTCGGGGTCGACCGCGAGCATGATCCGCACATCGCGGTCCTTCAACTCCTCCATTCCGCCGAGCGTGAAGCCCATCTCGGGCAGCTCCTTCTCGGCGACCCACTCCTCGGAGATGGCGTTGATCTCGGCGACGGTCGCGAGCGGCAGCTCGTCCCAGCTCGCCCACACCGTGGTCATGCCCTCCTTGATGCCGCGGTTCAATGCCTGGCGTACCTTCTGCCACGGCTTGCCCGTGAACTCGAGGTCGGTCGTCCGCACGATGGTCTCCTCGCCGACCGACATGTGCTGCCATCCGAGTTCCTCGAACACCGGGAGGAACTGCGGGTGCACGCTGTAGAAGACGGGCACCCAGCTGTTCGCATCGCAGAACGAGGCGAATTCACGGATGACGCGACCGGCGTCCTCGCGACGGCAGATCGGGTCCGACATCGTGATCGCGATACCGTTGATGACTCGGTATGCG
>DASUVU010000270.1:0-2371 GCA_036378815.1 Agromyces sp.
CGTGAAGTCGAGATAGCCGAGCGCCCCGAGGCGGTAGTTGAAGCTCACGTACACGACCCGCCCGCTGCTGACGAATCCGGCGCCTCGGCCCGAGAAGTCGCGCGACGAGCCGGAGCTGTACCCGCCACCGTGGATGAAGACCATCACCGGAAGGGGCGACGACGAGCCGGCATCACTCGGCGCGTGCACGTTGACGGTCAGGCAGTCCTCGTCGGCCGCCACCATCAACGACGGCGGACGGATCAGCCGATTCGAGAACGACTGCGGAGCGATCGCACCGTACTCCGACGCGTCACGCGTGCCGGACCACGGCACCACCTCCGCCGGAGGCGCGAATCTCAACTGCCGCACCGGTGGCGCCGCGTACGGGATGCCGCGCCAGGCGAGCAGCCCGCGCTCACGCACGCCGCGCACCATGCCGCCGACGACACGGACGTCGACGTCGACGTCGTGCGGCCGGCGGCGTCCGTTCACGTCCGCCTGTCGTTCACTCCTCCATCCCATCACGGATGCACCACGCCGCCACCGGCGCGCACCGCGTGTCCCACCTGAGATTTCCATGCAAAGGAATAAACCTTGCGGTCGCGGAGTTCGGCTCCATGGACGCGTCGCGAGGCGCGTCTTGCCATGGGTGGAGTCTCCGTCCGCGGCATCCGCACCTGAACCATCGGAAAGCGAAGCGAATGACCAAGATCGCCATCATCATCGGAAGCACCCGCCCCGGCCGCAACGGCCAGGCCGTCGCGGAGTGGGTGCTCGAGCAGGCCAAGTCCCGTACGGATGCCCAGTTCGAGATCGTCGACCTCAAGGACTTCGACCTGCCGCACCTCGACGAGGCGGCGCCTGCCGCGTTCGGCCAGTACGCGAATGACCACACCAAGAAGTGGTCGGCCACCATCGCGGACTACGACGGCTACATCTTCGTCACTCCCGAGTACAACCACTCGACGTCGGGCGCCCTGAAGAACGCGCTCGACTTCCTCTACAACGAGTGGAACAACAAGGCCGCGGCGTTCGTGAGCTACGGCAGCCTCGGTGGGGCGCGTGCCGTCGAGCACCTGCGCCTCGTGGCGGCCGAGCTGCAGCTCGCCACCGTTCGCCAGCAGCTCGGCTTCTCGCTGATGACCGACTTCGAGAACTTCTCGAAGTTCACGCCGGCCGACCACCACCTGCCGGGCGTGACCACGATGTTCGACCAGCTCGTGTCGTGGGCCGAGGCCCTTCGCTCGGTCCGCGAGTCCGCGGAAGAGCAGATCGCCGCGTAATCACGCATCGCAGGCATCCACGCCTGCACCTCACGACGACGGCGGATGCCGCACCCGGCCTCGGGGCGGCATCCGCCGTTTCTTCGTCGCTGGCGCGCCCGCAGTCGTCGCCAGGCATTGACGCTCGCACACGGCCGCGAAAGATTGGACGAGCGGAGGTCGAATCCGCACGACCCCATTCGATGCACAGGCAGAGGCGGCATCCGTTCGCCGTTCACCACGAGGAGCACATCATGGGAATCATCTCGGCCGACCTGTTCATCACGCTCGACGGCGTCTTCCAGGCACCCGGTGGCCCCGACGAGGACCACGAGGGCGGCTTCGAGCTCGGCGGATGGCAGGGGGCCTACTTCGACGACGAATCGGGTGAGGTCATCGGGGCGGGCATCGATCGCCTCGACGCCCTGCTGCTCGGCCGCAAGACGTACGACATCTTCGCCGGGTACTGGCCGAACCAGAGCGACCCGATCGCGCAGAAGTTCAACGCCATTCCGAAGTTCGTCGTCTCGCGGACGCTGACCGACCCCTCATGGGAGGGCACCACGGTGCTGACGGATGTCGCGACCGACGTTCGCGGCCTGAAGGACCGGTTCAACGACATCCACGTCATCGGCAGCGGCGAGCTCGTGCGGTCGCTCGTGGCCGAAGACGTCCTCGACCGGCTGAACCTCTACGTGTATCCGATCACCCTCGGATCCGGGAAGCGGCTGTTCGACGGCATCGTGCCGGCGGCCTTCACACTGGCGGAGCCGCCGCGGGCCTTCCCGAAGGGCGCGATCTCGCTGGTCTACGAGCGGGCCGGCGTGCCGGTCACCGGGATCGAGATCTCCCAGGTCGAGTAGGCGCGCCGCTCGACCATCGGTCGCCAAGACTCAGGGAAGTCGTCGGTCCAGCGCGACTCCTGAAAACCGCGACTCCCGAAAACACGGACGCGATCGACGTCAGCGGGACGTCCTTCGATTCAGGAGTCTGCCGAGCAGGACACCGTTCGACGTCGCCGTCGCGAGTCACCCCCGCAGCAGGCCTCGCAGCGTCTGGATGGTGTCGGCGTCTTCGGGCCGCTTGTCGTCGCGGTACCGCTTGACCCGCGCGAATCGCAACGCGAT
>DASUVU010000271.1:0-15758 GCA_036378815.1 Agromyces sp.
GCTCGAGCCGTTCGCAGGCGGTCGCGACCGCACGGCAGATCGCGATGTACCTGTGCCGCGAGCTGACGAACCTGTCGCTTCCCAAGATCGGCCAGCTCTTCGGCAACCGCGACCACACCACGGTCATGTACGCCAACAAGAAGATCTCGGAGCTCATGAAGGAACGACGGTCGATCTACAACCAGGTCACCGAGCTCACCGCGCGCATCAAGCAGACGCACCGCTATCGGTGACCGGATGCCGCGGCGATTCATCGACCGCCGAACTCGCGCCGGCGCACTGCACTCTTCCCGCGGGTTCCCTGTCGCTGGGAGCGATTCCCACAGTTGTGGAAAACCTGTGGAAGGTTAACGAGCAACCCGGTCCTGCCTGTTGAAACGGGCTGGACGCCTGTGGAGAACTCCACGTCCGGCGGATGCCGCTTCCGACCGTTTCGCGCGAGATCCACATGTTGTCCACAGGGCGGATCGCCCCCGTCGGGCGTCGTTTCGGGGAACTCTCAACACCATCCACAGATTCCACAGCGGTTAACACTGTTAAGAGAACTGGATTAATCGAGGGATCCCGACAACATTCTGAGTTCGCGCCGACCGAGCGGAATCCTCCGGCATCGCGGAGAACTCTGCGGATAGCATGGGGGAGCCACCCAGCCCCTTCAGGGCCAACACAGCCACGACGGGAGAACCGTGAAGTTCCAGGTCAATCGCGACGTCTTCAGTGAGGCCGTCTCCTTCGCCGTCAAGCTCCTGCCCCAGCGCACCACGCTGCCGATCCTGTCCGGCATCCTCATCGAGGCGAACGCCGATGGCCTGGTGCTCTCCTCCTTCGACTACGAGGTGTCCTCCCAGACCGAGATCCAGGCCGACGTCGAAGAGCCGGGCACCGTGCTCGTCTCGGGCCGGCTGCTCGCCGAGATCGCCGGGCGGCTGCCGAATGCGCCCGTTCGGGTCGCCACCGAGGAGTCGCGGATCTCGGTGGCGTGCGGTTCGGCGACGTTCACGCTGCTGTCGATGCCGGTCGAGGAATACCCGTCGATCCCAGAGATCGGCGAGGAGTCGGGCCTCGTTCCGGCCGAGGAGTTCGCCACAGCCGTCGCGCAGGTTGCGGTCGCGGCATCCCGCGACGATGTGACTCCGGTCATCACCGGGGTGCAGCTCGAGGTTCGCGAGAATCACCTGAGCCTCGTGGCGACCGACCGGTATCGGGTCGCAGTGCGCGAGATCGAGTGGGACGGAGGCTCGGTCGCGACCGACGAGTCCGTCACGGCCCTCGTGCCCGCGCGCACGCTCCAGGAGGTCGGAAAGACGTTCGGGCACTCGGGCAACATTTCCGTCGCGATCACGAGTCGCGACGACCGCGAGCTCATCGCCTTCAGCGCAGAGAAGAAGACCGTCACCTCCTTGCTCATCAAGGGCAACTTCCCTCCGGTGCGCCGGCTCTTCCCCGACACCGTCGACAACTACGCGGTGATGAACACGGCGGAGCTCATCGAAGCGACCCGCCGCGTGGCGTTGGTGCTCGAGCGCGAGGCGGCGCTCCGGTACAGCTTCACCGCCGATGGGCTCACCCTCGAGGCGATCGGCAGCGAGCAGGCCCAGGCGTCGGAGTCGATCGATGCGATCCTGACCGGCGACGACACGGTCGTGTCATTGAAGCCGCAGTTCCTGCTCGACGGACTCGGCGCGGTGCACTCCGAGTTCGTGCGCATCTCGTTCACGAAGACCGAGAACCCCAACAAGCCCGGGCCGGTGCTCATCACGAGCCAGTCGTCGCGCGACCAGGCCGGCGCCGACACCTACCGCTACCTCCTGCAGCCCAACCTCCTGCTGCGCTAGCCCCGGCGGCCGGGTGGTGCCCGCGCCAACGTCAGCTGGCCCCGGTAGCGTTGAGGCGGTCGTCGTCGAAGGGAGCCCAGCGTGCACGTCGCCCGGCTCTCGCTCACCGATTACCGCAACTACGAGCGTGCCGAGATCTCGCTCGAGCCCGGCGCGACGGTCTTCGTCGGTCGGAACGGCCAGGGCAAGACGAACCTCGTCGAGGCCATCGGATACCTGTCGACGCTGGGTTCGCACCGCGTGTCGGGCGACCAGGCGCTCATCAGGGCCGGTTCGGATGCCGCGATCATCCGGGCCCTGCTCGCGCACGGCGATCGCGAGCTGCTCATCGAGGTGCAGCTGAATCGCCAGGGTGCCAATCGCGCGCAACTCAACCGCGCACCGGTGAAGACCCGCGAACTTCCGCGGTACGCGCACACCGTGCTGTTCGCGCCCGAAGACCTCGCCATCGTGCGGGGCGAGCCATCGGTGCGGCGACGCATGCTCGACGAACTGCTCGTGCAGCGCACCCCCCGCCTGGCCGGCGTCATGACGGATTACGAGCGCGTGCTGAAGCAGCGCAACTCCCTGTTGAAGAGTGCGCGTGCCAGAGGCCTGGCCGCCGCCCAGCTGCCGACCCTCGAAATCTGGGATGAACGGCTCGTCAGCCTCGGGTCGGAGTTGATCGACCAACGCGTCGCGCTCATCCGCGAACTCGCCGCGCCGCTCGCCGAGGCGTATCGGGCGATCGTCGACGCCGACCATTCGCCCGAGCTCCATCCGCTGTTGTCGATCGATGGCGCAGATCCCGAGGGCACGATCGACGGTTTCGAGACGCCGGCTTCGCCGGCTCCTCAACTCGCAGACCCATCGGGGACCGCGGCCCGGTTCGCCGAGGCACTCCGGGTCCTCCGTCCGAAGGAACTCGAGCGGGGCGTCACGCTGGCCGGTCCGCATCGCGACGACGTGGTGCTGGTACTCAACTCACTGCCCGCGAAGGGATACGCGAGCCACGGGGAGTCGTGGTCCTTCGCGCTGGCCCTCCGGCTCGCATCGGCCGACCTGCTTCGGCGCGACAGCAGCACGGGCGACCCCGTGTTGGTGCTCGATGACGTCTTCGCCGAACTCGACCGCCTTCGACGCGATCGCCTCGCGACGGCGATCGGTGGATTCGAGCAGGTGCTCGTCACCGCTGCAGTCCTCGAAGACGTGCCCGAGCCGCTTACGGCGCGTGTCGTGCACATCGAGGCCGGCCGCATCCAGGAGAGCGAGTCGACCGGTGTCTGAGGCTGCCCGCGTCTACCAGCACTTCCGCGAGATCTTCGGCGACACGCGCCCTCGCCCCGGCCGGGCTCGCCCGCGTCAGCGGGAGGCATCCGGAAGCGAGCCGTTCACCCCGGGGCGCGATCCCGAGCCGCTGGGCGACGCGATCGACGGACTCACCGCCCAGCTCGGCTGGACGGCACCATTGACGCAGCACGACGTGCTCGCCACGTGGGCCGAGATCGCGGGCGAGGAGATCGCGAAGCACTCCGATGCGATCGCGATCGAGAACGGCGTGCTGCAGGTACGGTGCGACTCGACCGCCTGGGCGACGCAGCTTCGTCTGATGCGCTCCGAGCTCGTCACGCGCATCGTCGACCGGTACCCGCGATCCGGTGTCGAGACCATCCGCTTTCAAGGGCCCGATGCCCCCACCTGGAAAAGGGGTCCCAGATCGGTTCCAGGGCGCGGTCCGCGCGATACCTACGGCTGACACGGCAAATTCGGTCACTCCGCCCCCGCTATCGCCTCAGATCGGCGCTTCCGGCCTCCGGCCATGGCTCGATTTGATAGGGTTAAGGGTCGCCAGTATCACGGTCAGGAGCCCGATCCACACATGACAGCCGAACCCACGAAGGCCCAACAGAAGCCGGAATACGGCGCCGACGCGATCCAGGTTCTCGAGGGCCTCGAAGCGGTTCGCAAGCGACCTGGCATGTACATCGGTTCCACCGGGCCCCGCGGGCTCCATCACCTGGTGTACGAGATCGTCGACAACTCGGTCGACGAGGCCCTTGCCGGCTACGCCACCACGATCGACGTGACGATCCTCCCCGACGGGGGAGTGCGGGTCGTCGACGACGGCCGCGGCATCCCCGTCGACATCCATAGGACGGAGGGTCGATCGACCGTCGAGGTCGTCCTCACCATGCTGCACGCCGGCGGCAAGTTCGGCGGCGGCGGGTACGCGGTCTCAGGCGGGCTGCACGGCGTCGGGTCATCCGTCGTCAACGCCCTCTCATCGAGGCTCGACGTGGAGGTTCGGCGGCAGGGAGCCGTCTGGCGTCAATCGTTCACCGTCGGCGTGCCCGACGCACCGCTCGAGCAGGGCGAGGCCACCGACGACACCGGGACGATCATCACCTTCTGGCCGAGCCCCGACGTGTTCGAGACCGTCGATTTCGACTACGAGACGCTCCGCACCCGCTTCCAGCAGTACGCGTTCCTCAACAAGGGCCTGCGTATCACGCTCACCGACATGCGCGCGGGCAGGGAGGAGATCAACCCCGACGACACCCCGACGACGGGCGCGATCACGATCCAGCCGCGTTCCGACACTTTCATGTACGAGCGCGGTCTCGTCGACTACGTCGAGTACCTGAACCGCTCGAAGAAATCCGACGTGGTCAACGACGAGATCATCTCGTTCGAGACCGAGAACTCCGAGCGCAAGATCGCACTCGAGGTCGCGATGCAGTGGACCACGGCGTACACCGAGTCGGTGCACACCTATGCGAACACCATCAACACGCACGAGGGCGGTACCCACGAGGAGGGGTTCCGCGCGGCGCTCACCACGCTCGTGAACCGCTACGCCCGCGAGAAGGGCATCCTCAAGGAGAAGGAGGACAACCTCTCCGGCGAAGACGTGCGCGAGGGCCTGACCGCGGTCATCTCGGTCAAGCTGGCCGAGCCGCAGTTCGAGGGCCAGACGAAGACCAAGCTGGGCAACACCGAGGCGAAGTCGTTCGTGCAGAAGGTGACGGGCGACCAGCTCGGCGACTGGTTCGAGCGAAACCCCTCGCAGGCCCGCGAGATCATCCGCAAGGCGATCCAGGCGGCGACCGCACGGATCGCCGCCCGCAAGGCGCGCGAGGCGACCCGGCGCAAGGGCCTGCTCGAGTCGGGCGGCATGCCCGGCAAGCTGAAGGACTGCTCGTCGAAGGACCCCTCGGTCTCCGAGATCTTCATCGTGGAGGGAGATTCGGCCGGCGGCTCGGCCGTGCAGGGCCGGAACCCCGAGACGCAGGCGATCCTGCCCCTTCGCGGCAAGATCCTGAACGTCGAGAAGGCACGCCTCGATCGTGCGCTCGCCAACGCCGAGATCCAGGCGATGATCACGGCATTCGGAGCGGGCATCGGCGAGGACTTCGACCCCGGGAAGGTCAGGTACCACAAGATCGTGCTCATGGCCGATGCCGATGTCGACGGCCAGCACATCACCACGCTGCTGCTCACGCTGCTGTTCCGCTACATGCGGCCGCTCATCGAGCTGGGGTACGTCTACCTGGCCCAGCCCCCGCTCTACCGCCTGAAGTGGACCAACGCGGAGCACCAGTTCGTGTACTCCGACAAGGAACGCGACCTGCTCCTCGCCGACGGTTCGGCGAAGGGATGGCGGATCCCGAAGGAGAACGGGATCCAGCGCTACAAGGGTCTCGGCGAGATGAACCACCAGGAGCTGTGGGAGACCACGATGAACCCCGAGACCCGCACGCTGCTGCAGGTCACCATGGAGGACGCGGCCGCCGCCGACGAGATCTTCTCCACCCTGATGGGCGAAGACGTCGAGAGCCGCCGCAACTTCATCCAGAAGAACGCGAAGGACGTGCGTTTCCTCGACATCTGACCGGTGAGCCGCGCACGCGGCGAGTCGGTCGGGGTCGAGAAGCTCGCCCCGTGAGGCCGAGCGCATCGAGACCCACAACCGCACGAAGCGAGAAACGAGAAGAACGAGCATGACAGACGAGATCGACACCGGCGAGTCCTTCGGCGTCCACGGCAGGATCGACCAGGTCGACCTGCAGCTCGAGATGCAGCGCTCGTACCTCGACTACGCGATGAGCGTCATCGTCGGTCGTGCACTGCCCGACGTGCGCGACGGCCTGAAGCCGGTGCACCGCCGAGTCATCTATGCGATGTACGACGGCGGATACCGCCCCGACAAGGCCTTCTCGAAGTGCGCCCGCGTGGTCGGCGACGTCATGGGCCAGTTCCACCCCCATGGGGACACCGCCATCTACGACGCCCTGGTGCGACTCGTTCAGCCCTGGAGCCTGCGCTACCCGCTCGCGCTCGGGCAGGGCAACTTCGGCTCTCCCGGCAACGACGGTGCCGCGGCGCCGCGGTACACCGAGACGAAGATGGCTCCGCTCGCGCTCGAGATGGTGCGCGACATCGAGAAGGACACCGTCGACTTCCAGGACAACTACGACGGTCACACGCAGGAGCCGTCGATCCTTCCGGCTCGGTTCCCGAACCTCCTCGTCAACGGCTCGGTCGGCATCGCGGTCGGCATGGCGACCAACATTCCGCCGCACAACCTCCGCGAGGTGGCGTCCGGTGCCCAGTGGTACCTCGAGCACCCCGAGGCCACGCGCGAGGAGCTGCAAGAGGAGCTGATGCACCGCATCAAGGGGCCTGACTTCCCCACGGGCGCGCAGATCCTCGGCGTGAAGGGCATCAGCGACGCCTACCGCACGGGTCGCGGTTCGATCACGATGCGCGCGGTGGTCTCGGTCGAGGAGCTGCAGGGTCGCACATGCCTCGTCGTGACCGAGCTCCCGTACCAGGTGAACCCCGACAACCTCGCGATCAAGATCGCGGACCTCGTGAAGGACGGCCGCATCGGCGGCATCGCCGACATCCGCGACGAGACCTCTGGCCGCACCGGCCAGCGCCTCGTGATCGTGCTGAAGCGCGACGCCGTGGCCAAGGTCGTGCTGAACAACCTCTACAAGCACACCCAGCTCCAAGACAACTTCGGCGCGAACATGCTCGCGATCGTCGACGGCGTGCCGCGCACCCTGTCGATCGACGGATTCATCGCACACTGGGTCGACCACCAGATCGAAGTCATCGTGCGGCGTACCCAGTTCCTCCTGCGTGAGGCCGAGGCGCGCATGCACATCCTGCGCGGCTACCTCAAGGCGCTCGACGCGCTCGATGAGGTCATCGCGCTGATCCGTCGTTCGCCCACCGTCGAGGAGGCCCGCGACGGGCTGATCGACCTGCTCGACATCGACGAACTGCAGGCCCGCGCCATCCTCGAGCTGCAGCTGCGCCGGCTCGCCGCCCTCGAGCGTCAGAAGATCATCGATGAGGCCGAGGAGCTCGAGGCGCTCATCACCGATTACCGCGACATCATCGGGTCGCCGGTGCGTCAGCGGGCGATCGTCTCCGACGAGCTCGCCGAGATCACCGCGAAGTACGGCGACGAGCGCCGCACCCACATCCTCCCGGGATACGACGGCGACATGTCGGTCGAAGACCTCATCCCCGAGGAGGAGATGGTCGTCACGGTGACTCGCGGCGGCTACGTGAAGCGCACCCGAAGCGACCACTATCGCTCGCAGCACCGCGGCGGCAAGGGCGTCAAGGGCGCCCAGCTTCGCGCCGACGACGTGGTCGAGCACTTCTTCGTCACCACCACGCACCACTGGCTGCTGTTCTTCACCACCAAGGGCCGGGTCTACCGCGCCAAGGCGTACGAACTGCAGGAGGCCGGCCGCGACGCGAAGGGCCAGCACGTCGCCAACCTCCTCGAGCTGCAACCCGACGAGCGGATCGCCGAGATCCTCGACATCACCGACTACGAGGTCGCCGACTACCTCGTGCTCGCCACCCGTCAGGGTCTCGTGAAGAAGACGGAGCTCACGGCCTACGACACCAACCGCTCACGTGGTGTCATCGCGATCAACCTCCGCGACGGCGACGAGCTCGTCTCGGCGATGCTCGCCGACGAGCACGACGAGATCCTGCTGGTCTCGAAGAAGGGCATGTCGCTGCGGTTCGAGGCGACGGATGCCGCGCTCCGCCCCATGGGTCGTGCGACATCGGGCGTGAAGGGCATGACGTTCCGCTCGGGCGACTCGCTGCTCGATGCATCCGTCGTCGCCCACTCCAACGGCGACAACGAGACCGCCGACACGCCCGAAGACAACGGGCAGAAGTTCAGCGCGTCGGATACCTACGTCTTCGTCGTGACGGAGGGCGGCTTCGCGAAGCGCACCCGCGTCGAGGACTATCGCAAGCAGCAGCGCGGAGGAATCGGCATCAAGGTCGCGAAGTTGAACGACGATCGCGGCGACCTCGCCGGCTCGCTCACCGTCTCCGGAAGCGACGAGGTGCTTGTGGTTCTTGCCAGCGGCAAGGTGGTACGCTCTGACGTCGCCGAGGTCCCCGCCAAGGGCAGGGACACGATGGGCGTCGTGTTCGCGAAGTTCGCGGATGACGACCGAATCATCGCCATCGCGAAGAATTCCGAACGGAACCTCGTGGAGGAGGCCGCAGAGACCGAAGCGGCCGAGCCCGCGCGAGAGGAGTAACCACGTATGAGTAGCGTCGCCGAGAAGCTGGCCCGCAAGGGCAGCCGCCGACCGCCGGCGAAGCAGGTGCGCCTGCGACTCGTCTACATCGACTTCTGGTCGGCCGTGAAGCTGTCGTTCCTCGTGGCGGTGTGCTTCGCCGTCATCAGCATCGTGGTGACGTTCCTCATCCACACCGTGCTGAACTCCACCGGAATCTTCGAGCAGGTCAACTCCCTGGTGCAGGATGTCGCGGGCTCCGGCGGTGACCTCACGTCGATCCTCTCCCTCGGCAACGTCATGGGCTTCGCGGTCGTCGCGGCACTGCTCAACCTCGTGGTCACGACGGCGCTCGGGGCGATCATCGCCGTGCTCTACAACCTGAGCGTCAAGATCACCGGCGGCATCCTCGTCGGCTTCACGAACAACTGACCCGGACCTCGGCCGGATTCGGAGATTCCCGACCCGTCGGGTAGTCTTTCCTTCGGCCGAAATTCGGGGATATAGCTCAGGCGGTTAGAGCGCTTCGCTGATAACGAAGAGGTCCGAGGTTCAAGTCCTCGTATCCCCACCACACAATTCCACAGCTTGCGGATGCCGCGGCATCCGCTCGGGGGCCTTAGCTCAGTTGGTAGAGCGCCTGCTTTGCAAGCAGGATGTCAGGAGTTCGAATCTCCTAGGCTCCACAGTGTTGCCGTTCCGCTACTCTGGCCTCAGAGGCGGGTGTTCTCCCGCCTGATTTCGCGGAGGGAAGCGCGATGCTCACCGAGTACGGCTTCTGGGACATCTTCAGCGGACTCTTCGGCGTGTTCGTGTTCATCGCATATCTCGGTGTGCTCTTCACGATCATCGCCGACCTCTTCCGCGACACCGAGCTCAACGGCTGGGCCAAGGCCGTGTGGCTGATCTTCCTCGTGTTGGTGCCGTTCCTGACCGGACTCGTCTACGTGATCGCACGCGGTTCGAAGTTGGCGGCGCGACAACGTGAGCGACGCGGCATCGCCACCGAGTACGTCGACGACCGCGGTGACGTCTCCGGGTACAACCCCGACGACGAGATGGAGAAGGCCAAGGGCCTGCTTCGCGACGGCACCATCAGCCAGGCCGAGTACGACCGCATTCAGGCGGCCTCGTTGAGCGAATAGCGCTCCGATCACGCCCGATACAGTGGCGTGATGGACATCCGCGTCGCCGCCTACGGCGTCATCATCCGCGACGGGATGATCCTGCTCTCCCACTGGAACCAGCATGGGCGCTCTGGTTGGACGCTCCCCGGCGGTGGTATCGAGGGCGCCGAGCATCCGGTGCAGGCCGCGAAGCGCGAGATTCTCGAGGAGACCGGCTACGAGGCATCCATCGACCGCCTGCTCGGAATCGACACCATGGTGGTGCCGGCGGCCCGGCGGCACGCAGGGACCGTGCCCCTCTATGCGATGCGCATCGTGTACCGCGCGAGCATCGTCGGCGGTGCGCTGCACAGCGAGGTCGGGGGGTCGAGCGACGAGGCTCGCTGGTTCCCGCTCGGCGACGTTCCGAGCCTCAAGCGAGTGAGCCTGCTCGACATCGCCCTGCGCATGAACGACGCCGAACCGGCAGACGGAGTCGCGCCGGCGGCGCCGCGCACGGCCGATGCCGATCCGGCCCTGACGGCGAACGGCGACGACGACAACGCAACGACCTGATCGGCCGGTGCGCTCTCGACGCCGCCGCGTGCCGGAACCCCCGCGGCTCGCTTCCCCATCGACGACGAGGTCGCGAGCCGCGGCGGCTCGGTGGTGGTTTCGGTTGCCGAGTGCATCAGAGCTGCGGGCTTCCGAGTGTGGCGAGTCGCATGAACTCGCCGTTGCGTGCACGGGTTGCGGCCTGCTCGGTCTGGCGACGGAGGTGCACCGCATCGTGCGTGCGGCGCTCGTCCTGGCGGCGACTCCACGCGAGAAGCGCGAGGCCGGCGCGACGGGCGAGCCGTTCGTGCAGTTGGCGTGCCTGGGCACGGAGGGCGGTGGCTTGACCTCGGTTGGTCGAGCCGACGGTGAGCGAACTGGTGTTCACGACGATTCCTTCGGTTGGGTGGGTGATGGTTCTTCGAGGTGACGAAACGGGCGCGCGAGAGCGCGGTCGCGGAGGCGCGTCGAGACGCGAGCGCGGTCGGAGCGACCACCATGGGGCATCCGATTCATCAGGCGACGACCGTCACGTTCGGGTCGTCGGATGGACCGACGGATGCCGCGGTCACGCCGAGGGCGGACGGGCGGTCAGGCGCTCACGCGCACGACGCGATGGCGGCTAGCAGGCCGCGTAGGCGAGGAGGACTCCCGTGTGCGCGTTGCGGGAAATGTGCGTGGGCATCATGGGTATCAACTCCTCTCGGGTCTTGGTGTCATCGACCGAGAGTTGACACTAGCGGGATTCTCAGGTCGAACGCAAGGCGATTTCCCAGATTCGTCGAAAAGCGGCAGGAAATCAGTGTTGGCCCTGACGGAACGCGCAACGGAAGGCCCAGAACGACGACGAACGCCCCACTGGAATGGTGGGGCGTTCGTCGTGTTGAGGAGTTGCGAGAGATCAGATCGGCGTGTCGGTCGATGACGACGCCGACGAGGACGATGACGACGGCGGCGTGGCCGGTGGGGGCGTGATGGGCATGGGCTCGTCGTCGGCGACCCACAGCTCATCGTCAGCGCGGAACGTCTGCCACACGGCGTACGCGACGCCGACCGCGGCGATGATGCCGGCGCCGATGGCGAGGTAGGTTCCGACGCCGGGACCCTTCTTCTCCTTCGCCACTGCGACGGCGCGAGGGGAGACGCGACCCACCGCGCGACGGACCCGGGCATCGTTGGCGACGTCGCCGATCGCGAGCAACGAGCCGAGGGCCGCGCCGATCGTCTTCTCTGCGGTGTCACCGGCGGAGCGCGCGAAGCCCTTCGCCTGGTCGAGCCGCGGTTGCAGATAGCTCTCATAGCCGGTACGCATCCGCGGAACGACCTCTTCGCGAGTGAGGTGACCGAGCTGGCGGCTCGCCTCCCGCGCCACGACATTGGCGTGCTCGAGCACGTTCTGCTGGTTGCCCCAGAGTTCCTCGGCACTCCTTCGCAGTCGCTTGAGTTCCTTCCGGCGTTTGCGTGACAGGCTCATCTCGACCTCCATCGGTTGTGCGGCGAACTCCTCCATCTTGCCACCGAAACGGCTGGAAACGTGGTGGGAGGCCGAATCCGTCGTACGGCTTGACGAACCCACCCGTGACAGAATAGGTGGATGCCGATTCACACCGCAGTCGCGACGCTCAACACCAACCACGGCCCGATCAAGGTCGACCTGTACGGCCACCAGGCCCCGAAGACCGTGAAGAACTTCGTCGGACTGGCCACGGGTGAGATCGAGTGGACCCATCCGGCGACCGGCGAGAAGTCGACCGAGCCGTTGTACGACGGAGTGATCTTCCACCGCATCATCCCCGGGTTCATGATCCAGGGCGGCGACCCGCTCGGCCAGGGCGTCGGTGGACCGGGCTACCAGTTCGACGACGAGATCAACCCCGAGCTCGATTTCACCGAGCCGTACGTGCTCGCCATGGCGAATGCCGGCATCCAGGGCGGCCGAGGCACGAACGGCTCCCAGTTCTTCATCACGGTCGGGCCCACCACGTGGCTGCAGGGCAAGCACACCATCTTCGGCAAGGTGACGGATGCCGCGAGCCAGGCGGTCATCGACAAGCTCGCCGCCGTTCCGACCGACGGGCGCGACCGTCCCCTCGAGGACGTCGTGATCGAGAGCGTCACCGTCGAGCAGGTCTGACACTCGGTGAGCGAACCGGCCGTCGATCGCGCGAACTCCTGCTACCGGCATCCCGACCGGGAGAGCTACGTGCTCTGCCAGCGATGCGGCCGCACCATCTGCGGCGAATGCCAGACCCCGGCACCGGTCGGCGTGATCTGCCCCGAGTGCATGCGCGAGCAGCGCGCGTCCGCACCCCGCACGAAGCCCGCCGTGCTCACGAGGGCGCGCTCCGCGGCAGGTCGTGGCGCGCCGGTCGTGACGTATACCCTCATCGGCATCACCGCGTTCGTGTACCTCCTGCAGTGGATCCCCGGGCTCGGCGTGACGAACGCACTGTTCTTCAGCCCGGTGTTCATGACCGAGCTCTTCCCCGAGCCTTGGCGCGCGATCACGTCGGTCTTCCTGCACTCGACGGCGCTGATCTTCCACATCCTGCTGAACATGTACACGCTGTGGATCTTCGGTCGCCTGCTCGAGCCGATACTCGGACGCTGGCGATTCCTCACGCTCTACCTCATCAGCGGTCTCGCCGGATCGGTCGGGGTCGTCGTCTTCGCCGCTCCGAACTCGCAGGTGCTCGGGGCATCCGGCGCCATCTTCGGGTTGATGGGTGCGTTCGTCGTGATCCAGCGCAGGCTCGGTGGTAACGCGACTCAGCTCTACATCCTGCTGGCGATCAACCTGGCGATCGGATTCATCCCCGGCGCGAACATCTCGTGGCAGGCGCATCTCGGCGGGCTCATCGGCGGCGCGCTCGTGGGACTGATCTACCTCGAGACGCGTGACCGCTCGCGGCGGGCCCTGCAGATCGGCCTGCTGATCGGGCTCACGGTGGCGCTCATCGCGGTCGCCGTGTTCGTGGCGAGGTGGAAGATCGGAGCGGGCTGACCCGAGTTATCCACAGGCTCTCCACAGCTGGGGAGAGTTACAGCAGTGTAGTTGACGCCAGTTCGGGGGGAGGGGAGCCGGTCGACGGGCGCGACTCAGCGCCAGCGCGTCGTCATGAGGAATCCGACGAACGCGATCCCGAAGCCGATGAGGATGTTCCACGAGCCGAGGTCGGCGATCGGCAGCCGGCCCTGGCTCACGTAGAAGACGATGATCCAGGCAAGTCCGACCAGCATGAAGCCGAACATGACGGGCTTGAACCAGACCGGGTTCGGCGCCTCTTCGCCGCTGGTCGGTTCTGCGCGCGCGGGCTTCGATGGTTTCGTACGTGCCATGCGGGCGATTCTATCCGAGTCCGACTGGGACTCCCAGCCGAGGCCGTCCTGACCGAGCGGAAGCACGCAGCCGAGGCGCCCCCTCAGGCCGAATAGACTGGTCGGAACGGCCGACTCGCCCATTGCCTCCTCTGCTGGCCGGCATCGTCAACCCGATCCAAGCAACGGTGACTCCATGACCCGCATCCTCGTCCTCGACAACTACGACAGCTTCGTGTACACGCTGAACGGCTACCTGCAGGAGCTCGGGGCGACGACGGAGGTCGTGCGCAACGACGCCATCGATGCTTCCGACGTCGCCTCACGCGTCGCCGAGTACGACGCCGTGCTCATCTCGCCCGGGCCCGGGAAGCCGGCCGACGCCGGCGTCTCCATCCCAGTCGTCGAGGCCGCCCTCGAATCGGGTCAGCCGCTGCTCGGCGTCTGCCTCGGGCATCAGGCCATCGCCGAGGCCTTCGGTGGCGTCGTGACCAACGCCGATGAGCTCATGCACGGCAAGACCTCGCGAATCACGCATGACGACAGCGCGTTCTACGACGGCGTGCCGCAGCCGTTCACCGCGACCCGGTACCACTCGTTGGCCGTCGTCGACGGCACGCTGCCGCCCGAGATCGTGGTCAACAGTCGCACGCAGGGCGGCGTGATCATGGGCCTCCGGCACGAATCCGCCCCGATCTACGGGGTGCAGTTCCATCCCGAGTCGGTGCTCACCGAGGGCGGGTACCGCATGCTCGGCAATTGGCTCATGGTCGCCGGCCTGCCCGAGGCCAAGGAGCGCGCTGCGCACCTCAGCCCGCTGATGCGCTGACCGGCTTCGCCCGGGCGCTCCTCGATCACCGAAGCCGTCAGCCCGCGCAGTACGTCAGCTCGACGTCGGAGCGTTGCGGCACGTCACCCGGAGCGAGCGACTGCTGCGTCACCGGTGACCCGGGCTGCGACGGGCAGGCGGGGTCGGGTTTCGGGATCGGATTCAATTGGAGGTTCTCGGCGGCGAGGTACGAGGATGCCGCCGCAAGCGTCTGCCCGGTGAGGTCGGTCAGCGTGACGAGGCCGCTCGAGATGCGGAAGTCGACGGTCGATCCTGCCTCGGCCGACGCTCCGCCCTCGGGCGTGGTGCCCAGCACGATGTCGGCGGGAACCGATGGGGAGTTCTCGCGAGTCTCCGTGCCGGGGGTGAGGCCGACGGACTCGAGGTCGAGCTTGGCCTGCTCGAGCGACTTGTTGCGCACATCGGGCACGGTCACGGCCTCGCGACCCGTCGAGACGTAGATCGTGACTGCCGTTCCGGTGTTGACGATCTCACCAGCCGGCGGGTCGCTCCGGATCACCTCATCGGAGGGCACGGTGTCGCTGGTCTCGTCGATGCGGCTCGCGGGGAGCCCGAGTTCCTGCAGCTCGCGAACGGCCTCCTCGTAGGTCGCGCCGGCGAGCGTGGGGATCTCGCGCGCGTTCGAGGGGAGGTCGTCGGCCGGCCGGAGGTTGAACGCCCAGTACATGACCGCGATGACGATGACGACGACGGCGATGATGCCCGACCAGATCCAGATCGCCGGCGGGCGACGCTGCGTGCGGGTCATCGTCTCGTCCTCGGTGAGCTGGCGCAGCGCGAGCTCCGATGTCGAGAGGGCGCTGGTGGGCGCACCGAACAGCAAGGTCGCCTCATCGGGACGGCGGTGCACCGGGACACGGCCGGATGCCGCCGCGTCGACGTCCGTGCGGAACTCCGCGGCCGTCTGGTACCGCGCCTCTCGGTTCTTCGTCAGCGCGTGGAGGACGACCGCATCCAGCGCCGGAGAGACCTTGGGATTGATGACGCTCGGCTTGACCGGCCGCTCGCTCACGTGCTGATACGCGACGGCGACGGGTGTGTCACCGCGGAACGGCGGGCGCCCGGTGAGCATCTCGAAGAGCACCACGCCCGTGGAGTAGAGGTCGGTGCGAGCGTCGACGGTCTCGCCCTTGGCCTGCTCGGGCGAGAAGTACGAGGCGGTACCGAGGATGGCCGTGGTCTGGGCGACCGTCGTGGACGAGTCGGAGACGGCGCGGGCGATGCCGAAGTCCATCACCTTCACCTGGCCGGTGGTGGTGATCATGATGTTGCCGGGCTTGATGTCGCGGTGCACGACTCCCGCCCGGTGCGAGTACTCGAGGGCGGTGAGCACGCCGTCGATGACACGCACCGCGGCGACCGGATCCAGCGGTCCGTCGCGGATGATGTCCTTCAGCAGGCGGCCCTCGACGAACTCCATCACGATGAAGGGCAGCTGCACCTCATGACCCGAGGAGTCGACGATGGTCTCCTCCCCGGCGTCGAACACGCGAACGATCGTGGGGTGCGCCATCCGGGCCGCCGACTGCGCCTCCTGCCGGAACCG
>DASUVU010000272.1:0-2159 GCA_036378815.1 Agromyces sp.
GACCGGGCCGCCGCGACGCTTCAGGACCTCGAGCCAGGCGACCGCGACCTCGTTCGCGTCGGCGGGTCGCACGACCGTGAAGTTCGGGATGGCGCGGAGCGTCGCGAGCTGCTCGATCGGCTGGTGCGTCGGGCCGTCCTCGCCGAGCGCCACGGAGTCGTGCGTCCAGACGAAGATCGACGGGATGTTCATGAGCGCGGACAGGCGGACCGCCGGGCGCATGTAGTCGCTGAAGATGAGGAAGGTGCCGCCGAACGGACGCGTCGGGCCGTGCAGCACGATGCCGTTGACGATGGCGGCCATCGCGTGCTCGCGGATGCCGAAGTGGAGCACGCGGCCGTAGGGGTTGCCGGCGAACTCGTGCGTCGACCACTCGGTCGGGATGAACGAGGCCGCGTCGTTGATGGTCGTGAGGTTCGACTCCGCGAGGTCGGCCGATCCGCCCCAGAACTCGGGCAGCTCGGCCGCGAGGGCGTTGATGACCTTGCCGGATGCCGCGCGCGTGGACACCTCGGTGCCACCCTCGAACGCCGGCAGCACCGACTCGATGCCGTCGGGCAGCTCGCCCGCCTCGAGGCGGTCGAGGAGCGCCTTGCGCTCGGGGTTCGCCTCGGCCCACGCGTCGAACCCGACCTGCCATTCGGCGCGCGCGGTGGCGCCGCGCTCGAGGGCGCCGCGGGTGTGCTCGATGACGTCGTCGGCGACGATGAAGCTCTGCTCGGGGTCGAAGCCGAGCACCTCCTTCGTGGCGGCGAGCTCGGCCGCGCCGAGCGCGGAGCCGTGGATCTTGCCGGTGTTCTGCTTGCCGGGGCTCGGCCAGCCGATGATGGTCTTCAGGATGATGATCGACGGCTTGGCGGTCTCGGCCTTCGCGGCCTCGATCGCGCGGTGCAGCTCGGCGACGTCCTCGACGTAGTCGCCGGTCTTCTTCCAGTCGACGGTCTGCACCTGCCAGCCGTACGCCTCGTAGCGCTTGGCGACGTCTTCGGTGAAGGCGATGTTCGTGTCGTCCTCGATCGAGATCTGGTTCGAGTCGTAGATCACCACGAGGTTGCCGAGCTGCTGGTGACCGGCGAGCGAGGATGCCTCGCTCGTCACGCCCTCCTCCAGGTCGCCGTCGCTCGCGATCACGTAGACGAAGTGGTCGAACGGGCTCGTGCCCGCTGCGGCCTCGGGGTCGAAGAGGCCACGCTCGTAGCGCGAGGCGTAGGCGAAGCCGACAGCCGACGAGAGCCCCTGGCCGAGCGGACCGGTCGTGATCTCGACGCCCGCCGTGTGGCCGTACTCGGGGTGGCCCGGGGTCTTGGAGCCCCAGGTGCGGAGCGACTCGAGGTCGTCGAGCTCGAGGCCGTCGCCCGCGAGGTACAGCTGCACGTACTGCGTGAGCGAGCTGTGGCCCGCGGAGAGGATGAAGCGGTCGCGTCCGAGCCACGCGTGGTCGGCCGGGTCGCGGCGCATGACCTTCTGGAAGAGGAGGTAGGCCGCGGGGGCCAGGCTCATCGCGGTGCCGGGGTGCCCGTTCCCGACCTTCTCGACGGCGTCGGCCGCGAGGACGCGCGCCGTGTCAACCGCGCGATCGTCGATGGGTTCCCACTGCAGAGTTGCCACGAGGTGATGTTCCTTCCGATCGTGACGGCGTCGGGAACCGACCGGCCCCGACCCGCCGAGGACGTTGCGGCGCGGTTCCGCCCGGGCGACGGATTCGACCGGCAGCCTGGCGAGACGCCCTCTGGGTCGAACCCGCGAAGCCGGGCGCGCATTCCTCAGTATATGGATTTCGGGCCATGTGTGACGGGCTGTGACTCACACGGCGCTCCGCGTGATGTGAGGCGGAAAGCGCATTCCACGCACCCTCGCGCGGGCATGACCTAGAATCGATGGAGGCCGCACGGGGAGTGGTCGAGACACCCGTGCCCAGAAGAGGAACGATGCAGGCAGCAGCCGTACACACGCGCGAGTCGCGCCCGTCGATGACGGTACGGCGGAAGCTCGCCGCCTACCTCGCCCTCACCAAGCCGCGCGTCATCGAGCTGCTGCTCGTGGTCACCGCACCGACCATGATCCTCGCCCAGAACGGGCTCCCGAACCTCTGGCTGCTCGTCGCCACCCTCATCGGCGGCGCGATGAGCGCCGGCTCGGCCGGCGCGTTCAACTGCTAC
>DASUVU010000273.1:0-16583 GCA_036378815.1 Agromyces sp.
CGGCACGGAGTCCCCTTCGACGGGCTCAGCGAGCATTTCGGGCCCCGGGTTCACCCCCGGGTTCCGCAACGAAGCCGACACCGACCCGGCGCTGGCCGCGAACCGGGAGTGGGGACGCCGCATCCTCGCCCGCGTGCCCGAGTCGCGACTGGGCATCGACACGATCGCCGCCGCGCGTGTCGACGATCACGAGACGCTCGAGACGGTGATCCAGACCGTCGCCGCCCGCGGGCGTGCGTGGGGCCAGCTCTCGGGTGCCGAGCGGGCAGCCGTGCTCCACCGCGCGGGCCTCGCGCTCGCCGCGAACCGCGACCGCCTCATCGAGGTCATGGCCGCCGAGACCGGCAAGACCATCGCCGAGGCCGACCCCGAGGTGAGCGAGGCGATCGACTTCGCCCACTACTACGCCGAGCGCGCCCGCGAGCTCGACCACGTGCACGGCGCCGTGTTCGTGCCCTCGGCGCTCACGGTCGTCACCCCGCCGTGGAACTTCCCCGTCGCCATCCCCGCGGGCGGTGTGCTCGCCGCGCTCGCCGCGGGATCGGGCGTCATCATCAAGCCCGCGAAGCTCGCGCAGCGGTCGGGCGCCGTCATGGTGGAGGCGCTGTGGGAGGCGGGCGTCCCGCGCGACCTGCTCGCCCTCGTCGACATCGGTGAGCGTGAGCTGGGCAAGGAGCTCGTCTCGCATCCGGCGGTCGACCGCGTCATCCTGACCGGGGCGTACGAGACCGCGCAGCTGTTCCGCTCGTTCCGCAACGACCTGCCGCTGCTCGCCGAGACGAGCGGCAAGAACGCGATCATCGTGACGCCGTCGGCCGACCTCGACCTCGCGGCATCCGACGTGGTGAAGAGCGCCTTCGGACACGCCGGACAGAAGTGCTCGGCCGCGTCACTCGTGATCCTGGTCGGTTCGGTCGCGAAGTCCGAGCGGTTCCACCGCCAGCTGCTCGACGCCACCGCGTCGTTGCGGGTCGGCTACCCCGAGCACCCGCAGAGCGTCATGGGCCCGATCATCGAGCCCGCCAACGGCAAGCTCCTGCACGCGCTCACCCAGCTCGGCATCGACGAGGAATGGCTCGTCGAGCCGAAGCAGCTCGACGCCACCGGACGGCTCTGGTCGCCCGGCATCCGCACCGGCGTGAAGGCGGGGTCGTACTTCCACCTCACCGAGTTCTTCGGCCCCGTGCTCGGCGTGATGCACGCGAAGGACCTCGAGGAGGCCATCCTCCTGCAGAACGCCGTCGACTACGGTCTCACCGCGGGCCTGCACTCGCTCGACTCCGAGGAGATCGCGACGTGGCTCGACCGTGTCGAGGCGGGCAATCTCTACGTGAACCGTGGCACCACCGGCGCCATCGTGCAGCGTCAGCCGTTCGGAGGCTGGAAGCGCTCGGCCGTCGGTGCGGGCGCGAAGGCGGGCGGGCCGAACTACCTGTTCGGCCTCGGCGAATGGATGCCGCGACACGGCGCCATGTCGAGCACCCTCCATCTGCGCGGCCTCGAGAATCGCGTCAGCCAGCTGATCGAGGCGTCGCAACCGGCCCTCGACTACGAGTCGTTCGAGGTGCTGCGTCGGTCGGCGCTCTCCGACGAGCTCATGTGGGCGGAGGAATACGGCGCGGTGAAGGATGTCTCGGGTGTCGGCGTCGAGCGCAACCTCTTCCGCTACCGCCCGATCCCGGTCACGATCCGCATCAGCGAGTCATCGACGCTCGCCGAGGGGCTTCGCATCATCGCGGCGGGCCTGCTCGCCCGGTCGCCGCTCACGGTGTCGACGGCGATCGAACTGCCGGCGGCCGTGCACACGATCCTGGATGCGCGCGAGTTCCGTGTCATCCGCGAGGGCGACGCCGCGTGGCTCGATCGCGCGGCGAAGGGTGGCATCGAGACGCCGCGCGTGCGTCTCGTGGGCGGCGGTGCGGCCGCGGCATCCGCGCTTGCGACCGCCCTCGGAGGGACGCCGGATGTCGCGGTGTGGTCGCACCCCGTGACGCCGTCGGGCCGCGTCGAGCTGCTGCCGTTCCTGCACGAGCAGGCGATCTCGATCACCAACCACCGCTTCGGCAACCCCACGACCTTGACCGACGGCGTGATCTGAGGACGGCGGTGCCGGTCACCCCCAGGCACCGATGAGCAGGGCGATGCCCGTCGTGACCAGCCAGAGCGACCAGGCGATGTAGGCGACCGGCGTCAGCGTGCCTGCGAGCTTCCAACCCCGGGGTTCGAACCTGCCGACGAACTCGAACGAGCACATCGCCAGGGTTGCGCCGACGACGATCCCGATGATGCCGACCCAGGCGGGCACGACTGCCGACGTGGTGATCGCGATGCCGACGAGGATGCTCCACGCACCGGTGAGCAGGTAGCCGAGGTGCTCGCCCACCGCGACGCCCAGGTAGCGGTTGAACGATTGGAAGACCACGTCGATCGCGTCCTTCCGCGCAGGCGAGACGTCCGGCTCGTCGATGGCGCGGGCGAGATAGGGCACGAGGAACGGCCAGCGTACGAGCCCGAGGAACTGCACGAGCGCGGCGAGCACGCCGATCGTCGCTCCAGTGGCGAGCAGCACCGGGTCCGCTCCGGTCAGGCTGCCGGCGAGCAGCACCGCCAACGGAGCCAGGAGGATAGCGGTCATGGCGAACGCCCACCACAGCAGCACGAGCCCCGATCCGCCGGCACGGAACCGGGCGAGGACCTCCTCGGTGGGGCGACGCAGGATGTCGGGATAGTCGAACCGGGCGGCGAGCGCGGCGAAGGCCACGTTGAACGCGACCGGCAGTGCGATCAACAGCACGCCGGCGAGGATGGTGGTCGTCATCGGTGCGTCACCCCCTGGTGAGTCAGCGGCCGCGGTTGCGGCGGCGGATGCGCTTCGGCGCGCGTCCCCCGAGGAACGAGCTCGCCGAGTCGACCACGAAGCCCTGCCGCAGGGCCTCCCGGCCGATGAGCATGCGGAAGCCCATCACGTCGCGGTTCGTGAGCGTCACCTCGATCGTGATCGTGCGACCGGTGAGCACCACGTCCATGAGCACGACGATGCGATCCTCGAGATGCCCCGATGAGCTGCGCACCGAACGGCGGTCGTGGACGGGCAGCTCGACCACGACGGCATCGAGGTCGCTCGCCTGCCACGGGTGCACGCCGAATCGCACGGCGGGTGCGGCATCCGTTCCGATCTCCTCGATGTCGAAGGCGTGCAGCGAAGACGTGCGAGCACCGGTGTCGAGCTTCGCCTTGATCCACGGAACTCCGACCCCCGGCAGGTTCACCCATTCGCGCCATCCGGTGATGGTGATGGTGTTTGAATGGGGAGGTTCGCTCACCCCACCATCTTCGCAGGGACCCTACGCATGAAATTGGCGATCCTCTCGCGCGCCCCGCAGGCGTACTCGACGCAGCGACTCCGCACGGCCGCGCAGCAGCGCGGGCACGACGTGAAGGTGCTGAACACGTTGCGCTTCGGGATCGACCTGTCGGGCCCCGAGCCCGACCTGCAGTACCGAGGTCGCCAGCTGTCGGACTACGACGCGATCCTGCCGCGCATCGGCAACTCGATCACCTACTTCGGTACCGCTGTGGTGCGCCAGTTCGAGCAGATGGACATCTACACGCCGAACACCGCCAACGGCATCACGAACGCGCGCGACAAGTTGCGCGCTACGCAGATCCTGTCGCGGCACAACATCGGCATGCCCGCGACGGCCTTCGTGCGCAACCGGGCCGACGTGCGCCCCGCCATCGAACAGGTCGGCGGTGCGCCCGTCGTGATCAAGCTCCTCGAGGGCACCCAGGGCATCGGCGTCATCCTCGCGCCCGAGGTCAAGGTGGCCGAGGCGATCATCGAGACGCTGCACTCGACGAGGCAGAACGTGCTCATCCAGCGGTTCATCGCCGAGAGCCGGGGGCGCGACATCCGCGCCCTCGTCATCGGAGACCGGGTCGTGGCGGCGATGCGGCGGGTGGCGAGCGGCGACGAGTTCCGCTCGAACGTGCACCGTGGTGGCACCGTCGAGCCGGTCGAGCTCACTCCCGAGTACGAGCAGGCGGCCGTGCGCTCCGCGCAGATCATGGGCCTCAAGGTCGCCGGCGTCGACATGCTCGAGGGCGCCGACGGACCGCTGGTCATGGAGGTGAACTCGTCACCCGGACTGCAGGGCATCGAGACCGCGACGAAGCTCGACGTGGCCGGCGCGGTCATCGACTACATCGCGAACCAGGTGGCGTTCCCCGAGATCGACGTGCGGCAGCGGCTCACCGTGTCGACCGGGTACGGCGTCGCCGAGCTGGTCGTGCACGGTGCCGCCGACCTGGTCGGCAAGACGCTGGGCGACTCGGGCCTGTGGGACCGCGACATCACCGTGCTGACACTGCATCGCGGCACGACCGTGATCCCCAACCCGCGCAAGGCCGTCGTGCTCGAGGCCGAGGACCGGTTGCTCTGCTTCGGCAGGCTGGAGGAGATGCGCTCGATGATCCCCGAGCGCCGTCGGCGTCGTGCGAAGGTGCGCAAGCTCCCGAAGCAGCCCATCCCCGAGGCCGGCTGAGCGGATCCAGCTCGTCACGTCGGCTCTACCTCGCGTCGCTCTCCGGGGTGGATCCCCTCCGGGCGACTCCGCTGACCGGGCTCTCTCCGGGCCGACTCGATGACCGGTTCTCTTCGGGCCGACTCCTGAAAAGAAGGACGGGCTCGATGTGACGAAACGTCCTTGTTTTCAGGAGTGCAGCCAGTGGGGAACTGTCTTCGGGGGCGCAGTCAGTGGGAAACCGGCCCCGACGACGATGGCGTGCATCGCGGCATCCGGCGCGGTCAGCGCTCGGCCTCGAGAGCGGATGCCACGAGCTCGAGTGCGGTCGCGCGGTCGATGCCGAGGTGCCGCACGCGGTCGGCGTACGTGATCGCCGCGGCCTGCGCCTCACGCGCGACGGCGTCGCCCTGCGCCGAGACGAAGCTCCCGGCACGCCCGCGCGTCTCGATCACGTGGTCGGACTCGAGCGCCCGATACGCCTTCGCGACAGTGTTCACGGCCAGGTCGAGCTGGTCGGCGAGTGCCCGCACGGTGGGCAGGCGAGTCCCGGGGACGAGCGCTCCCGAGGCCACGCCGTCGGTCACCTGCCGTCGCAGCTGTTCGAAGGGCGGGTCGGACGCCTCGTGGTCGATCGCGAACCTCATCTGCCGGCGTCAGTCCCGGTTCCGGTTCACGAGCCGGGAGAGCACGATCGCGCTGCGCGTGTGGTCGACGTTGGGCGCGATGCGCACACGTTCGAGCGCGTCCTCGAGCGAGGCGATGTCACGAGCGCGCATGTGCACGATGGCGTCCGCGCTGCCCGTGACCGTTCCGGCGTAGACCACCTCGGGCACGCCCTGCAGGATGCGCTGCAGTTCGTCGGGCGCAACCGTGCCGCGGCAGAACAGCTCGACGTACGCCTCGGTCGACATGCCGTCGACGGTCGGGTCGACCTGGATCGTGAACGAGCGGATGACGCCATCGGCCACGAGCCGGTCGACGCGTCGCTTCACCGCCGACGCGGAGAGGCCCACCGACGACCCGATGTCGCCGTATCCGGCGCGCGCATTCTGGCGGAGCAGGTCGAGGATGGCGCGATCGAGGTTGTCCATTCTCGGAGTGTACGTGGATTCGTTGCGTAGGCACAGGAGTCGACGCGGGATTCCTGCGTGGAGCGCCGTCCGGGCTCCTGACACGCCAGCCAGAGGGCGAGCGGATGCCGCGGCGGCGCGGCGCGGCATCCGTCGACCTAGGCTTGATCCCATGCCTCTCGACGCTCCCGTCCGCCTCGGCGTGCAGCTGCAGCCGCAGCACGCGCTGTACTCCGCCATCCGCGACGCCGTGCTCCGGCTCGATGACGAGGGCTTCGACATCGCATTCAACTGGGACCACTTCTTCCCGCTCACGCGCGGCCACGAGGGGCTGCACTTCGAGGCGTGGACGATGCTCGGCGCCTGGGCCGAGCAGACCGAGCGCATCGAGATCGGCTCCCTCGTGAACTGCAACTCGTACCGCAACGCCGACCTGCAGGCCGACATGGCGCGCACCATCGACCACATCAGCGCGAAGGGCGGCACGGGCCGGTTCATCTTCGGCACGGGGTCGGGCTGGTTCTGGAAGGACTACGAGGAATACGGCTACGAATTCGGCACGGCAGGGTCGCGCCTGAACGCACTGGCCGACGCGCTGCCGCGCATCGAGGCCCGCTGGGCGAAGCTCGACCCCGGTCCGACGCGCGACATCCCCATCTTGATCGGCGGCAAGGGCGAGCAGAAGACGCTCCGCATCGTCGCTCAGCACGCAGACATCTGGCACTCCTTCGTGCGGCCCGACGACCTGCCGCACAAGCTCGACGTGCTCGCGCGCTGGGGCGAGAAGGTCGGGCGGGATGTCTCCGAGATCACGGTCTCGAACACGCTGAGCCCCACGCACGTCGATTTCGAGTACGCCGAGGCGCTCTACGACCAGGGCGTACGCCTGTTCACCTTCGGCATCTCGGGCCCCGATTACGACCTGACGGTCGCGCGGGAGTACCTCGCGTGGCGCGACGCCAAGAACGGCTGAGGCTCAGCCGTTCGCGACGGGCGTGCCCGGAAGTCGGGCGTCCGCCGAGCTGATCGAGGCGCTTCCGTCGGGTGACCAGGTGGCGTGCACCGCGCCGCGACCCTCCAGGGAGAAGTCCACCGTGAGGCCGTCGGCGGGGAAGGCACCGTCTCGGGTGCAGGTGGATCCCGTGCCCGCGGCGACCGCGCCCTCGGGCAGGTCCTCGCGCGGCGGGAACGCGATCACCACGCACGCGCTGCTGCCGTCGTGGGTGAGTGCGGCGTACGCGGCCACTCCGTCGGGTCGGGTCACGAGCAGGCGGAGCGTTGCCGGGTCGATGTCGTCCTGCATGATCGCGGCGGGGCTGTCCGCCGGCGATTGCTCACGATCGAACACCCCGAGCGCGGCACTCGAAGCGATCGGGACGGGGACCGAGTCGGTCGTCGCGAGTGTGAGATCGGGGAGCGCGGCCGATGCCTCGAGGGTGATCGACGCATCATCGGTCCGTGTTCCGAGTTGCCACCCCACGGCCACGCCCACCAGGAGGGCCGCTGTTCCGAGGGCGACGGCCCAACGGAACCGGCGCACGGATGCCGCGTCGGAGGCGGCGATCCAGTCGGCCATCGCGCGGGTGGACCCAGTCGGCGTGCGTTCCACCACGGGCGACGGGTCGTCGACCGGCGCTTCGACGGCGGCTGCGTCCTCGGCCGCCTCGTCGGCCGCCTGCTCGCGGCGCAACGCCTCGAGCTGCGCGAGCGCCTCGGCTCGCTCCGCATCGCTGGCCACCCCGCCGTAGGCCGTGCGCTGCAGTCGGCGGATCCGTTCGTCGTGGTCGGGCACGTCCATTGGGCCTCCGTCGTCGGCCGGCGGGGGGACCGGCTGTGCATCAGGATGCCTCACGGATGTGCGCAGGGCAACCGGGTCACGCTCGGCAACCCGCGTCAGAGCGGCTGGCGACGCACGAAAGCGTTGGATCCGCGGCGAACGAGCAGGAAAGGTGCGCACGAAGACCAGAACTTGAACGCATCCGCCTTCACACTGGAAGTGGCGTCTCGACGGCGGCGCAACCCGAACGTCGTCGTCGAGGCTCGTGAGAGTGACCTGGTCCGCCGACATTGCCGATTCAGTCGGATGCCGAAGCGGTTCGCTGCGACATCCGCCGACCCGTAGGAGTGAGATGTCGACCGTGATCGAAACCGGAGAGCAGCCCAGCATCCGGCCAGAGCGAACGCCCACCGGGCGCCGCGTGCTGATGTGCCGCCCCGAGCACTTCACCGTCGTCTATCGCATCAATCCCTGGATGAATCCGGCCGAGCCGACCGACACGTCGCTCGCACTCGAGCAGTGGCAGGCGCTCTACGAGGTCTACCTCCAGCTCGGATACGACGTCGAACTCATCGATCCGATCGAGGGGCTCCCCGACATGGTGTACGCCGCGAACGGCGGATTCGTGATCGACGGCATCGCCTACGGCGCGAAGTTCACCTACCCCGAGCGCCAGCCCGAGGGGCCCGCCTACATGGAGTGGTTCCGTCGCGCGGGGTTCGACGTCCGCGAGCCGCAGGAGGTCAACGAGGGGGAGGGCGACTTCCTCCTCGTCGGCGACACGATCCTCGCCGGTACCGGGTTCCGCAGCGACTCCATGTCGCACGTGGAGCTCGCCGGCATCTTCGGCCGCGAGGTGGTGACGCTGCGCCTCATCGACCCGAGCTTCTACCACCTCGACACCGCCGTCGCGGTGCTCGACGCCACCCCCGGCCAGGAGCACATCGCCTACCTGCCCGCGGCCTTCGACGCGGCATCCCTCGCCGTCCTGCAGGAGCGGTTCCCCGACGCGATCCTGGTGAACGAGACGGATGCCGCGGTGCTGGGGCTCAACTCGTTCAGCGACGGGTACAACGTGGTGATCGCCTCGCGCGCCACCGACTTCGAGCGCCAGCTGCGCGAACACGGCTACAACCCGATCGGCGTCGACCTCTCGGAGCTCCTGCTCGGCGGCGGCGGCGTCAAGTGCTGCACCCTGGAGCTGCGCTCATGACCACCGCCACCGACCGCCCTTCGACGAGCTCGGGGACCGCCGAGGCGATCGCGCTCGAGAACGAGCACGCCGCCCACAACTACCACCCGCTCCCCGTCGTCGTCGAGTCGGGCGAGGGCGCGTGGGTGACGGATGTCGACGGCCGTCGCTACCTCGACTGCCTGGCCGCCTACTCGGCCGTGAACTTCGGGCACGGCAACCCGCGTCTGGTGGAGGCCGCCCGCGAGCAGCTCGGGCGCATCACGCTGACGAGCCGCGCGTTCCACAACGACCGGCTCGCGCCCTTCGTCACCGAGCTCGCCGCGCTCTGCGGCAAGGACATGGTGCTGCCCATGAACACCGGTGCCGAGGCCGTCGAGACGGGCATCAAGGTAGCGCGGGCCTGGGGCTACCGCGTGAAGGGCGTGGCTCCGGATGCCGCGAACATCGTCGTGATGGCCGGCAACTTCCACGGCCGCACGACGACGATCATCTCGTTCAGCGACGACGACGACGCCCGGGTCGACTTCGGGCCCTACACCCCGGGCTTCCGGATGGTGCCGTACGGTGACGCGGCGGCCGTCGAGGCGGCGATCGACGACGACACCGTTGCGGTGCTGGCAGAGCCCATCCAGGGCGAGGCGGGCATCCTCGTGCCGCCGGCCGATTTCCTTCCCGAGGTCCGGCGCATCACGCGGGAACGCAACGCGCTGCTGATCGCCGACGAGATCCAGTCGGGTCTCGGGCGGGTCGGTGCGACATTCGCCTGCGACCTCGTCGGAGTCGTACCCGATCTCTACCTGCTCGGCAAGGCCCTCGGCGGAGGCATCGTGCCGGTGTCCGCGGTGGTCGGCGACCGTGACGTGCTCGGCGTGATCCGGCCCGGTCAGCACGGGTCCACGTTCGGCGGCAATCCGCTCGCCGCGGCCGTCGGACTCGAGGTCGTGCGGATGCTCGCCAGCGGAGAGCCGCAGGAGCGCGCCCGGATGCTCGGCGCCCGCCTGCACGAGCGGCTCGCAGCGCTCGTCGGCCGAGGCGTCGTCGCGCTCCGCGGCGCGGGCCTCTGGGCGGGGATCGACATCGATCCGGCGCTCGCGACCGGTCGCGAGGTGTGCGAGGCGCTCATGGGTCGCGGTGTGCTCGCAAAGGACACGCATGGCTCGACCATCCGGCTCGCCCCGCCGATCGTGGTCGAGGAGTCCGACCTGGACTGGGCGGTCGACCAGCTCGAGGCCGTGCTCGAGGAACTTCGCGGTCGCTGACGCGCTCGGCGGTACGATGCTCGCATCGACACCGAGCGATCCGGCGTGACGCGCCGGGGTCAGGGGGGACCATGGCGGGCAAGGCGGAGAAGAAGGCCGCGAAGGCACTCGACGAGGCCAAGGCCGCCGTGGCCGAGGCGAAACGGCTGGCGAAGAAGGCCGATAAGGCCGCGAGGAAACGCGTCGCGAAGGTCGAGGAGAAGCTCGAGTCGGTCCGTGCGCGCTCCAAGCCCGCGAAGTCGAAGCCGGTCCGTGCTCGCTCCAAGCCCGCGAAGTCGAAGCCGGTCAAGGCCCAGCCATCCAAGACGATCGCGGCGACGCCGGCCAAGGCCGAGCCGGCCAGGTCGGTCGAGCCGAAGTCGGTCGAGCCGAAGCCAGTCGAACCCAAGGCCGTCAAGACGAAGCCCGTCACGGCGAAGCCGGCGAAGGCGCCGGCGACGAAGCGCACGTCCGCGGCATCCGCTGCACCGACCGATGTCGGATCGATGACCGTCACGCGCCTTCGCGTCCTCGCCCGGGAGCGGGGCGTCGCCGGCTATTCGCGCTTCACCAAGGCGCAACTGGTCGCGGCGCTGAAGCGCTGAGGCTCAGTCGTCCTCCTCAACGGTGATCGACCCGTTCGAGGTGCGCAGGTCGAGCGTGAACCGCCCGTCCGAGTCGTTGGCGACGCCGATGTCGGTGCGCCCGTTGGAGGTGTCGGCGGTCACGCGATAGCTGTCGGCGGGCACGGTCAGTTCGATCGACCCGTTCGAGGTGCGTGCCTCGACGTCCTGCGCGACGGAGATGTCGAGCTCGATCGCGCCGTTCGACGTCTCGACGCGGATGCCGTCGCCGTTCAGTCCCTCGCCCGTGATCCGCCCGTTGCTCGTCTCGACGTCGACGCGGCCCGCCACGCCGTCGAGGTCGACACGTCCGTTGTTCGTGCCCACCTGGACCTCGCCGACGTCGGTGAGGTCGATCGTCCCGTTGGCCGTAGAGCCGCGCACGTCGACGCCGGCCGGCAGCTCGATCTCGTAGTCGACCTTGCAGTTGCGGCCGCAGCCGCTGAGCACGAGCACGTCACCGTCGACCGAATGCGTCTCGTCCGCGGCATCCGGCCGATCGCCGCGGTAGCTCACGGTGCGGGAGACGGTGACCTCGGTCGCGGTGTCATCGCCGCGCACGACGACATCGCCCTGCGGTTCATCGATCTCGATGGTGGCGATGGACTCGGTGAGCGTCGTCTCGTCGGAGAACTGCGCGACCGGCCGGAGGAAGGCGCAGCCGCTGAGCGCGCTCACCGCAAGCGTCATGACCCCGACCGTGGCCGCGGTGCGAAGCATCCTGTGCATCAGTCCATCTCCTTCGTTCGGCCTGCTCAACCGGCGAGGAATGCGAGCAGCCTCGCGTTCACCTCGTCGGCGTGGGTCCAGAGCATCCCGTGCGGTGCCCCTTCGATCTCGACGAACTCGGCGTCGGGAAGGCGCGTGGCGAGCTCGCGCGACGACGCGTCGATCGGCACGATGCGGTCGCCGGTGCCGTGCATGATGAACGACGGCACGTCGATCTTCGCGATGTCGTCGCGGAAGTCGGTGAGCCACGTGTCGATCATCGCCGAGGCCGCGTACCACGACCCATCCGTCGCGACCGCCCAGCTCGCACGCACGGCGTCCTCGCTGATGCGCGACCCGAGGTTCTCGTCGAGGCTGTAGTAGTTCTCGAGGAAGCCGGTGAACCACGCGAAGCGGTCCTTCTCCGCGGTCGTCCGCAGGTCGTCGAAGTCGGGCGCCGCCCCAGCCGGGTTGTCGTCGGATTTTTTCAGGCACGGCAGGATCGATGAGATGAACACGGCCTTCGCGACGCGCTCGCTGCCGTAGGTGCCGAGGTAGCGGGCGATCTCGCCGCCGCCCATCGAGAACGCGACGAGCGCGGCATCCGTCACGTCGACATGGTCGAGCAGCGTCTTCAGGTCGGCCGCGAACGTGTCGAAGTCGTACCCGATCGTCGGCTGGCTCGACCGGCCGAACCCGCGCCGGTCGTAGGCGATCACGCGGTGGCCGGCATCGAGCAGCGCCCGGATCTGCCGCTCCCACGAATGACTGTCGGCCGGGTAGCCGTGGATCAGTACGACCGGCCGACCCGTTCCGTGGTCTTCGTAGTAGAGCTCGATGGGCGCCGAGTTCTCGGTTCCGACGGTGACGAACGCCATGATCCCCCGTTCCAGGTGACGGATGTCGCGACGCGGCCGACACCGGCCGCCTCGGCCAGTCCACCACTGCGGGGCCCGGCGGCACAAGGACCTTGGGCCTTCAACGGCGGCCCTCCCGGGGCCGGAGCGGATACGATAGCGCGGACACGCCCGCCGAGGTGAGGGAGCGAATGGCCGGCCTACTCGTGGTGATCCCCACCTACAACGAGCGTGAGAGCCTTGCCGACACGGTGTCGCGCGTGCGCGCGGCCGTACCCGAGGCATCCGTGCTGGTGGTCGACGACGACTCGCCCGACGGCACCGGCGAGCTCGCAGACGAGCTCGCGGCATCCGATGCGGCCGTGCACGTGCTGCACCGCGTGTCGAAGGAGGGGCTCGGCGCGGCCTACCTCGCCGCGTTCGACTGGGCGCTCGACGGCGGCTTCGACCCGATCGTGCAGCTCGATGCCGACGGCTCGCACCTCCCCGAGCAGCTGCCGCGCCTGCTCGACCGGCTCGGACCGGCGGATGTCGCGGGCTCGGCCGATGTGGTCATCGGATCGCGCTGGGTGCCGGGCGGGTCCATCGAGAACTGGCCGCGCCGCCGCGAGCTGCTCTCACGCTGGGGGAGCGCCTATGCCCGCACCATGCTCGGGCTTCCCACGAGGGATGCGACCGCCGGGTACCGCGCGTTCCGAGCCGATGCGCTCCGGCAGCTCGACCTTTCCGACGTGCACACTCGTGGATACGGGTTCCAGGTCGACATGCTCTGGCACGCCCATGACGCCGGGCTCGAGATCGCCGAGGTGCCGGTGACCTTCGTGGAGCGGGCCCGCGGACGCTCCAAGATGACTGCCGCGATCATCGTCGAGGCGATGGTGCGCGTCACCGGCTGGGGGATTCAGCGTCGGTTCGCGCGCCGGTCACGAGCCGCCAGAGTTGCATGAGGTGCTCGACCATGTCGATGCTCGGGTCGAGCAACCACTGCGTCTGGAGACCGTCGGCCGCCGCCATGATCAGGCCGGCGGCGATCACGGGGTCCACCTCGGGGTCGCAGTGCCCGGCCGCCTGCTCGTCGCGGATCAGCTCGGTGAAGACGCTGCGCAGCGAGTGCGCGCGCCGCACGAAGAATGCGTGCGCCGGATGCGCCGGGTCGACGGCTTCGACCGCCATCTGGGCATAGAGCTGCACGAGGCCGGGTACTTCGGCGTTGTGGGCGATCACGGCGAAGAAGGTCTCGGCTGACCGCCCGGTCTCGGCACCGTACGTCGCGAGGTCGACCTCATCGCGCTTGCGCAGGATCTCGGCGAACAACTCCTCCTTCGAGCTGAAGTAGTGCAGCAGCCCCGCCTGGCTGAGGCCGACGGCGTCGGCCAGTTCCCGTACGCTCGCGTGCCGATACCCGTTGCGCGCGATCACGTCGAGCGCTGTAGTGAGGATCTCCTCGCGTTTGGCGACGCCCTTGGCGTACGCCCCCCTCGTTGCCATACCTGCATGGTACGAAACGACGGCCGAGTCGCGGGCGTGCAACGCAACCCATTGACGCTTCGGGTCTGCCCACGTAGACCGGAGTGCAGGCGCGGCCAACGCCGCACGCGGTTTCGGAAGGGGATCCACATGGCGATTCGACTCAACCAGACGGCCTTGAAACACGCCCGATCACTCGTGCGCGATGGCAAGGTCGTGCGCGACGAACGCGACGACTGGAGCGAGGACGCGCCCAGCGCCGACGAGGAGAACACCTTCATCGACAAGCACGGCTGGACCGACTACGGCACGTGGCACCTGGGCGTCGACGACGACGAGAATCGCGAGACGAAGGGTCATTGGAGCTTCCCGTACGGCGACTTCACGAAGGTGCACCGGTGTGCGGTCATCTCGCTCGAGAGTCGTGCCGGCCAATACGACTACGACGACATCCGCGACGAGGCGAAGAAGCTGCTCGAACTGATCGACGACGAAGACTGAGGAACGGCAACGGAGGAACCCATGCCCACCACGACCAAGACCCCCACCGCGCGGGATCAACGCCGCGACGCCAAGAAGGCGGTCGCCGATGCCGGCCGAGCGGCGAAGGAGGCAAAGAAGCTCGAGAAGTCGTTGAAGGGCGCCAACCGTGCGCGGTTCGAGGCGGTCGCGGCCGCAGCGCTCGCCGACGTCGAGCGTGCACGAGCCGATGTCGGCACGCGACCCGCCCGCGCGGCCCGGGCCGCTCGCATCGTGACCGCACGCCTCGAGAAGGCGTCGATCCGCGCGACGGCCTCGGGCGACGCGAGGCGTCGCGATCTCGCGAAGAGCGCCGAACAGGAGGCGAAGGGCAAGAAGGACACCAAGGCCCGCGCCAAGGCGATCAAGCGTCGTCGGGCGCAGTCGAAGATGGCGAACAAGATGGCGAAGAAGGTCGCCCTCCGCAGCCTGATCACGTCGGTCGCCACACCGACCGACGCCGAGCAGCGGAAGAAGGACAGGAAGCTCGTCCGCCGCCTGCTGAAGCGCGCCGGCTGAGCGCCGGACGCGCTGAACCGGATGCTCCGCAATGTTCCATTGCCGCCGGGCCAGATCATCGGCCTGCTGGCTGCATTCGTGGTGCATCCATCTCGGGATCGGCGTCGCCGGCGGGACGGCTTGGGTGGCCGTGACGCTCCCGGCCGCGATCGCGGCCGAGCACTGCGGCGTGGTGAGCGAGGAGCGTTCGCTCGAACGCGAGTTCCCCGCGTTCGGCGACTATCGTCGGCGCGTTCCGCGCTACCTCAGTATCCGAACAGCCTTCGGCGGAGCCCCGGCGTCTCCGTGATCGCGCGGATCAGGTGGCGATCGAGCCGCGCGACGCCCGCTCCGCGGCATCCGTCACCGGCCGGGCGACCGGCACCAGGCGTGCCAGCTGCGTCACGTGCTGGGGCCCGAGCTCGTCGAGCGTCGAGACCTCGAGGAGCTTCATCGTGCGGACGATCTCGTTGCGCAGGATCTCGATCGTCTTGTCGACGCCGCGCCGGCCGCCGGCCATGAGGCCGTAGAGGTACGCCCGGCCGATGAGCGTGAAGCGTGCGCCGAGCGCGATCGACGCGACGATGTCGGCGCCAGACATGATGCCCGTGTCGAGGTGCACCTCGAGGTCGCTGCCGACCTCGCGCGCGACGTCTGGCAGCAGGTGGAAGGGGATCGGGGCCCGGTCGAGTTGCCGGCCGCCGTGATTCGAGAGCACGATGCCGTCGACGCCGCGATCGGCGAGCGCCTTCGCGTCCTCGAGGGTCTGCACGCCCTTGACCACGATCTTGCCGCCCCACATGCCGCGGATGATGTCGAGGTCGTCGAACGAGATGCTGGGATCCATGGCCGCGTCGAGCATCTCGGCGACCGTGCCGCCCGTCGACGACAGCGACGCGAACTCGAGCTTCGGCGTCGTGAGGAAGTTGATCCACCACGCCGGACGGGGAAGTGCGTTGAGCACGGTGGCCGGCGTGAGTTGCGGCGGAATCGAGAAGCCGTTGCGCTTGTCGCGGAGGCGCGCCCCGGCCACCGGCGTGTCGACGGTGAAGAACAGCGTGTCGAAACCGGCGGATGCCGCGCGCTCGACGAGCCCGTACGAGATCTCGCGCTTGCGCATCACGTAGAGCTGGAACCAGTTGCGGCCCGTCGGGTTCGCGGCCCGCACGTCTTCGATGGACGTGGTGCCGAGGGTCGACAGGGCGAACGGGATGCCGGCGGCACCGGCCGCACCCGCCCCGGCGACCTCGCCCTCGGTCTGCATCATCCGGGTGAAGCCCGTGGGGGCGATGCCGAACGGCAAGGCGCTCGGCCCGCCGAGCACCTCGCGCGAGGTGTCGACCTCGGGGACGTTGCGAAGGATCGACGGATGGAATTCCACGTCCTCGAACGCCTGGCGTGCCCTCGCCAGCGACAGTTCACCCTCGGCGGCGCCCTCCGTGTACTCGAAGGGCGCCTTCGGCGTGCGGCGCTTGGCGATCTTGCGCAGGTCGGCGATCGTCAGCGCCTTCTCGAGTCGGCGGTCGGTGGGGTTGAGGGTCGGCTTCTTGAAGCGCATGAGCTCGGCGAGCTCCGCGGGCTTCGGGACCTGACGCTTGACCATGGATCGTTACTCGCTTTCCCCGGTGCGGGTTGGGAGGGGCTGGATGAACGCCTCGGCGTAGTAGCCCGAGATGTGATCGTGCACACGTGTGCGAGCGGTCGCGGCATCCGCTGCCCTGATGGCGTCGACGATGCCACGGTGCTCTCGCCGGAGCCGCGCCGACGTGGAAGCCCAGTCGGGGATCGCCGCGAGGCCGGCGAGGGCGTACCCCTCGATGCCACTGCGGAGGCCGGCCATGGTGGCGGTGATGACCTGGTTGCCGGATGCCTCGGCCAGCGCCAGGTGGAAGGCCGCGTCGAGCGCGAGGAACTCGGGAGGACTGAGGTCGGGGGCGTCCATCGCGTCGAGCAGGCCGTCGGCGACGGAGAGGTCGGCGGGAGGAGCCGCCTCGGCGAGGTCGCCCGCGACCGACGACTCGAGGATCAGGCGCGTGCGCACGATGTCGGCCACCGGGAATCCGCGTGCCGCGACCTGGAGGCGCATGAGCGCGCTCATTCCGCCG
>DASUVU010000274.1:0-3951 GCA_036378815.1 Agromyces sp.
CCTGCCGCATCGTGACGGCGCATGTGGGCGTGATCGGAGCCGGCGGAGAGGTGCTGGAACGTCGCGAGTGGCTCGTCGACCCGGGAATCGAGATTCCGACCGCGGCCTCGCTCATCCACGGGGTGACCACCGAGCGAGCTCGGCTCGAGGGCGTGCCTGCGGTCGGTGCGGTCGCCGAGATCATCACGGCACTGTCGGATGCCGCGAGCCGCGGCCTGCCGATCGTCGCCTACAACGCGAGCTACGACCTGACGCTGCTCGAGCGCGAGGCGCAGCGCTACGGCCATGCACCCCTGCCCGGCCCGGGCCCCGTCATCGATCCCCTCGTGATCGACAAGGCGGTCGACCGGTACCGGCGTGGCAAGCGCACCCTGACCGCCACGGCCGCCCACTACGGCGTCGAGCTGCCCAACGCCCATGACGCGGGGGCCGACGCCGTCGCAGCGGGCCGGGTGGCGCAGGCCATCGTGCGGGCGCATCCCGAGTTGGCGGCGATCGCCGTGGCCGAGCTGCACGCCCGACAGGTCGACTGGTGCCGCGAGCAGGCCGAGAACTACCAGGCGTGGCGCCGCGCGAACGGCGAGCCCGAGTTCACGACCTCGGGAGCCTGGCCCGTGCGCCGCACGGTCGCGGCGACGACACCGGCGCCTGCGATCCCGGTGCTCGAGACGGCGGTGGTCGGGCCGGCGTCCTCCGACACGCTGTTCTGAGACTTCGCTGCGCGGTGCTCGATGCCAATGCAGGAAGAATCGACCGAAGCGCCGGTCCGCGACCCAGCGACACACCGGCAGGCGCCCAAGAGTTCCTGCAGTGGAGTCAACGCGGGCATGACGAAGGGCGGACGACCGGAGTCGCCCGCCCTCGTTCGGCAGTGCCTACTTGCCGAAGTTCTTGATCAGTAAGCCTGAAACCTGCGGATCGGTGCACGGCCCTTTCGCACCCCACGCGGGATGAAGAGGCTCAAACAACCCTCGGCGACGCTCGTCGATTCCATGCTCCCGTCATCGAGCTCGATCACGAGAGACGTCCCCTTTCCGTTCACATGTTCTTCCACGCGACCACGAACGACAGCCTCAATGACCCGGCGAGCATGCCTGACGTCTTCGTGCGAGTAGCCAAGCTCCCATCGACCGCCCTTACCGGCACTCACGTTGAGGAACTGCTCGCCGACGATGCTCAGGGCGAGCGCGCCTGCGGTTCGCGGTTGGACCTCGACGACCACGATCGGGGAATCCCGCAAGTTGAACTCGTTGACGATCGCTGAATGGCCGCAGAGTTCACGCGTGTACTCGGCGAGCGAGCGGATAACGGCCTGCTCCGCGGCCATGAAGTCCGTCAACGACGCCCTCCTCGCGCTGTCGGGTACAGAAAGGGCCCCGCCGTCCGGCGAGGCCCCAGAAATCTGTAGCAGTGCCTACTTGCCGAAGTTCTTGAAGCGCTGGTTGAACTTCTCGACGCGGCCGGCCGAGTCCATGATGCGCTGCTTGCCCGTGTAGAACGGGTGCGACTCCGACGAGATCTCGACGTCGATGACCGGGTAGGTCTCGCCGTCGAGCTCGATCGTCTTGTCGCTCGTCACGGTCGAGCGAGTGAGGAAGGTGGCGCCCGAAGAGAGGTCGCGGAAGACGACGGCGCGGTATTCGGGGTGGATGTCGGTCTTCATGAAGACTTCCTTGCTGATCGGATGATGTGTGTGAATCCCGCGGGATGCGATCGCACGGTGTCGAGAAGCACTGCAGCGGGAAAGCATGGTGGCCCGTGGGCCAGCTATGAATTCTAGCAGAACCGACGGGATCGCACGTCAGGCCGCGCGTGCGGCGAATCGGCCCTCGGTCTCGGTGAGGTCGATGTCGAGCCCGAACGTCTCGGTCAGCGTATCCGACGTGAGTGCCTCGGCCACCGGGCCGGCCGCGACGATGCTCCCGCCGGAGAGGAGCATCACGTGCGTGAAGCCCTGCGGGATCTCTTCGACGTGGTGGGTGACCATGACGATCGCCGGCGAGGACGACGAGGACGCGTAGCCGCCGAGGAGGCCCACGAGCTCCTCGCGCGCGCCGAGATCGAGTGAGGCGGCCGGCTCGTCGAGGAGCAGCAGCTCGGGGTCGGTCATCACCGAACGCGCGATCTGCACGCGCTTCTGCTCGCCGTCGGACAACGTGCCGAACCGGCGCTCGGCGAAGCCCTCGAGGCCCCACTCCTTCAGCACGCGCTGCGCGCGGCGCAGGTCGATCTCCTCGTACTCCTCGTTCCATCGCCCGGTGACCGAGTATGCCGCAGTGAGCACGACATCGAGGACCGTCTCGTTGCGTGGGATCTTCCGGGCCATCGCGGTGGATGCGAAGCCGATCATCGGCCGCAGCTCGAACACGTCGACCTTGCCGAGGGACTCCTCGAGCACGTGCGCCGACCCCTTCGACGGGTGCATCGCCGCCGCGGCGATCTGCAGCAGGGTGGTCTTGCCGGCACCGTTCGGACCGAGGATCACCCAGCGCTGGTCGGAGTCGACGCTCCAGGTCACCGAGTCGAGGATGGGATTGCCGTCTCGGATGACCGACACATCGCGGAACTCCAGAACCGTGCTCGCCATGCCTCCAATGCTATCGGGACGCGGAGGGCGCTCTCGTCCGCGGCGGCCCCCCGAGCGAGGGTTCGGGATGCCTCAGCCGGCCAGCACCCGGTCGTACACCTCGCGCGTGCGAGCCGCGATCGCATCCCAGGCGAAGTGGGCTTCTGCTCGCCGTCGGCCGGCCTCGCCCATCGCGCGCGCCGTTGCCGGGTCGGTGACGACACGGGTGAGCGCGGCCGCGAGGTCGGCGACGAACGCGTCGGGGTCGAGCGGCGTTCCGGTACCGTCGTCGGCCTGCTCGATCGGCACGAGCACGCCGGTCACGCCGTCCTCGACGACCTCGGGGATGCCGCCGGTGGCCGTGCCCACCACCGGGGCCGAGCACGCCATCGCCTCGAGGTTCACGATCCCGAGCGGTTCATACACCGACGGGCACACGAACACCGTGGCGGCGGTCAACAGCGCAGTGAGCTCACCGCGCGGCAGGTGTCGATCGATCCAGACGACGCCACCACGTTCGGCACGGAGCTCGTCGACGAGCCCGGTGACTTCGGACATGATCTCCTCGGTGTCGGGCGCGCCCGCGCAGAGCACGAGCTGCACCTCGGGCGGCAGCAGTCGCGCCGCGCGCAGCAGGTACGGCAGGCCCTTCTGGCGGGTGATGCGCCCCACGAAGACCACCGACGGACGATCGGGATCGAGTCCGAGGGCGCGGGCGGTCTCGGGGTCGTGATTGGGCTGCCAGTCGCTGAGGTCGATGCCGTTGTACACGACCTCGACACGCCCGGGATCGATCGCCGGGTAGGCGCGCAGGATGTCGCGGCGCATTCCGTCGCTCACGGCGATGACCGCGTCGGCATCCTCGAATGCGGTGCGTTCCACCCACGACGACAGGCGGTATCCCCCGCCGAGTTGCTCGGCCTTCCACGGTCGGAGCGGTTCGAGGCTGTGGGCCGTGACCACGTGCGGGATGCCGTGCAGTCGCTTCGCCGTGAATCCGGCGAAGTTCGCGTACCAGGTGTGCGAGTGCACCAGGTCGGCACCCTCGGCACCGCCGGCCATGAGCAGGTCGACCCCCATGGTGCCCAGTGCGGCGTTCTGCCCGCCGAACTCCGCGGGCGTCGCGTACGCGATGGTGTCGGGTTCGTCCCGAGGAGCGCCGAAGCAGTGCACCACCACGTCGAGGTCGCGCCGGAGCGCCCTCACGAGCTCGGCCACATGCACCCCCGCTCCGCCGTACACCTCGGGTGGATACTCGCGGGTGAGCAGGTCGACGCGCATGCAGCAACGCTAGCGCAGCGGCATCCGTCACGCTCCGACTTCCATCGCCCCTGCCGGTGCGGTCTTGGTTACGCTGGGGGGCATGTCCTCGCGCAAGGTATTCG
>DASUVU010000275.1:0-5104 GCA_036378815.1 Agromyces sp.
CTGCGCGCCCCGCTGCAGCAGCCCGCCCGAGATGACGCCCGAGCCGATGCCCGTGGCGACCTTGACGAAGACGAGGTGCTCGACGTGCGGCCACGCCAGCGCGCGCTCGCCGAGCGCCATGATGTTCACATCGTTGTCGACGAGCACCGGCACCTCGAGGTGCTGCTGCACCCACCCGGGCACGTCGAAGCGATCCCAGCCGGGCATGATCGGCGGGTTCACCGGGCGCCCGCTCGAGTGCTCGACCGGCCCGGGCACGCCGATCCCGATCGCGGCGAGCTCGTGCCGGTCGCGGCCGAGCTGGTCGATCAGCGCGAGTCCCGCGTCGACCATCCAGCCCAGGACCGCCTCGGGGCCCTGGGCGATGTCCATGCGTTCGCTGCGCTCGGCGAGCGGAGAGCCGGCGAGGTCGGAGACCGCGATCGTGGCGTGCGACGCGCCGAGGTCGGCGGCGAGCACGATGCGCGCGCCGGGATTCAGGGCGAACTGCGATGGCGGTCGCCCGCCGGTCGACATGGCATCGGACACCGGGCTCACGAGTCCGAGCTGCATCAGCTCGTCGACGCGCGCCGCCACCGTCGAGCGCGCGAGGCCGGTCGACTGGGCGAGCGAGGCGCGCGTGCGAGGAACACCGTCACGCAGAAGCTGGAAGAGTTCACTCGCTCCCGACGTGCCGAGCGCCGATCCCCGGCTGATGTCCACCATTCTCCGAGTAAAGCACAGAGGAATGACGAGAGCGTCGATAACGAAGGTGTCACAAGGCGAACAACTTTTATCGAGCGGGTAGCAGAAGTTGTGCACGCTGTGTCAGCATGGCGGTCATGACATCGAACGTCATCGCCCCGGCCGCCACGCTCCGTGCCGGCTTCGTCGGCGGAGGATTCATGGCCGCCGTGCACTCGCGGGGCGCCCGGGCCGCTGGAGCCGGGCTCGCGGGTGCGGCATCCTCATCGCCGAGCAGCGCGCGCTCCGCAGCCGACCGGCTCGGCCTCGGTACGGCCTTCGATTCCGTCGAGTCGCTCATCGCCGATCCCGACATCGATGTCGTCCACATCTGCACCCCCAACACCACCCACGCCTCCATCGCGCGCGCCGCGCTCGAGGCCGGCAAGCACGTCATCTGCGAGAAACCGCTCGCCACGAGCTCGGCGGATGCCGCGGCGCTCGTCGACCTCGCCGCCGAGCGCGGTCTCGTGGCCGCCGTTCCGTTCGTGTACCGGTTCCACCCGATGGCGCGCGAGGCCAGGGCGCGTGTCGCCCGCGCCGAGACCGGACGGCTGCTCAGCGTGCACGGCGCCTACCTGCAGGACTGGCTCTCGGGCCAGCACGACGACGACTGGCGGGTGGACGTCTCGCTCGGCGGTCCCTCCCGCGCCTTCGCCGACATCGGCTCGCACCTGGTCGACCTCGTCGAGTTCATCTCTGGCGACCGCATCGTGCGCCTGAACGCGTCGACCCGCACCGTCTACGAGCAGCGTGCCACGAACGTCGACATCGCGACCGAGGACCTCGTCGCCGTCGTCGTCGAGCTCGCCTCGGGAGCGGTCGGCACGCTGCTCGTCTCGCAGGTCGCTCCCGGCCACAAGAACGGGCTCTCGGTCGAGCTGTCGGGCGCCGACGCGAGCATCCGCTTCGAGCAGGAGAACCCCGAACGGCTCTGGATCGGACGAACGGATGCCTCCACGATCGTCGAACGCGACCCCGCCCGCCTCTCGCCCGACGCCGCTCGGCTCGCGCTCGTGCCGGCGGGGCATCCGATGGGCTACCAGGACGCGTTCAACGCGTTCATCGCCGACGCGTACGCCGCGATCGGCGGCGCATCGCCAGACGGACTCCCGCGATTCGACGACGGGTTGCGCGCGGTGCGCCTGACCGAGGCCGTGCTCGCGTCCGCGGCATCCGGTACCTGGCAGGAGGTGGTCTCGTGAGCGGCGACGCGCCCATGCCGCGCTCATCGACCCCGGCGAGCGGCGCCGTTCGGCAGGCCGAGCCGGTGCTCGTCGCCGAGGGGCTCGAGAAGTCGTTCTTCGGCGTCACGGTGCTGCGCGACGTCGGCCTCACGCTGCGGCCCGGCGAGGTGCACGGCCTCGTCGGCGAGAACGGCGCGGGCAAGTCCACCTTCATGAAGATCCTCGCGGGCGTCTACGAGCGCGACGCCGGCACGATCACGCTCGGCGGGCAGGAGGTGAGCTTCCACCACCCGGTCGAGGCGGCCCGCGCCGGACTCGCCACGGTGTTCCAGGAGTTCAACCTGCTGCCCGAGCGCACGGTCGCGCAGAACGTGTTCCTCGGTCGCGAGCCGCGCAAGGGCGGCTTCGTCGACCGCAAGGGAATGGTGCGCGAGACGCGCGCACTGCTCGACGAGCTCGGCATCGAGGGCGTCGATCCGGATGCCCCGGTGCGCACGCTCACCGTCGCCGAACAGCAGATCGTCGAGATCGTGAAGGCGCTCTCGGTCGACGCGCGGGTGATCCAGATGGACGAGCCGACCGCAGCACTCGCCGACCACGAGGTCGAGCTGCTCTACACGATCGTGCGCCGCCTCCAGGAGCGCGGCGTGGCGATCCTCTACGTCTCGCACCGGCTGAAGGAGATCTTCGACCTCTGCGACACCATCACCGTGCTGAAGGACGGTGCCCTGGTCTCGACGGGCCCGGCGTCGGAGCTCGACACCGACGAGCTCGTTCGCCGCATGGTCGGCCGGCCGATCTCCGCGTACTTCCCCGATGCCGAGGAGGGCACCGAGGTGGGAGAGCCGCTCCTCGAGCTGCGGGGCGTCGGCAACGGCTACGTCGACGGGGTCGACCTCGAGCTGCGCGCCGGCGAGATCGTCGGCGTCGCGGGCCTCCAGGGCTCGGGTCGCACCGAGCTCGTGGAGGGCGTGTTCGGGGTCGTGCCCTTCACGCGCGGCGAGATGCGGCTCGACGGCAGGCCGGTGCACATGACCTCGCCGAGGCAGGCCGTGAAGGCGGGCCTGGCCCTCGTCACCGAGGACCGCAAGGCCCAGGGGCTCGCGTTGAACCAGTCGGTGGCCGACAACGCGCTGCTCGTCATCCGGTCGGTGTTCGCCCGTCGCACGAGCGACGTGCGTCGTGGGCTGCCCGGCGTGCTCTCGTCACTCGAGGTCGCCTCCCGGGGCGTCGACCAGGAGGTGCAGTACCTCTCGGGCGGCAACCAGCAGAAGGTCGTGCTCGCGAAGTGGCTCGCCACGAATCCACGCGTCGTGCTCTTCGACGAGCCGACGCGCGGGATCGACGTCGGGGCCAAGGTCGCCGTGTACCGGCTCATGCGCCGACTCGCCAGGGAGGGCGTCGCCATCCTCATGATCTCCTCCGAGCTGCCCGAGGTCATCGGCATGTCCGACCGCATCATCGTGATGCACGACGGCCGTGCATCCGCCGAACTGCCCGCCCGCAGTGACGAGGCGACGATCCTCTCGGCCGCGACGGGCACGCTCCGCGTCGGCGGGGAGGAGGCGCGATGAGCACCGCGACGACTCCGACGCCCACCCCGACCGCCGCGCGCCGAGGGCGCCGCCGCCTCGACGCCAGCCTCATCGTCGGCATCGCGCTCATCGGCGTCATCGTGATCGGCGCCATCCTCGTCGCAAGCGTCGGCCGCAACTTCTTCAGCGCCGGCAACATCCGCGACATCCTCACCGGCATGAGCGTGCTCGGCTTCGTCGCGATCGGCCAGACCTTCGTGATCCTCTGCGCGTCGCTCGACCTCTCGGTGCCCTACGTCGTGAGCCTGTCGAGCCTCATCGCCGCCGACCTCATGGCCGGCAACCCGGCGAACATCCCGATCGCCGTGCTCGCCGTGCTCGCCGTCGCGGTGATCATCGGACTGGCGAACGGCCTCATCGTCTCGAAGCTCCGGGTGAACGGGTTCATCGCCACCCTCGGTACGGGCCTCATCATCAAGGGCTACCTCGACACCAACTACAAGGGCACGAGCGGACATGTGCCGCCCGAGTTCCAGTACATCGGCGCGACGGGTCTCGGCCCCGTCCCGATCTCGACGATCATCATGCTCGCGGTCGCCCTCATCGCCGCGTTCTATCTCGCTCGCACCCGGACCGGCAACCACATGTTCGCGGTCGGCGGCAACGAGCAGGTGGCACGCCTGAGCGGCATCCGTACCGCCCGGCCCCTCATCGTCGCGCACGTGCTCTGCTCGGTGACCGCAGCCCTGGCCGGGCTCCTGCTCGCGAGCCGCCTCGGTGTCGGCAGCCCGACGGTCGGCACCCAGGGCGGCTACGACCTGCTCTCCATCGCGGCGGTCGTGCTCGGCGGCACCCTGCTCATGGGCGGGCGCGGGTCGATCTGGGGCACGATCGGCGGCGTCGCGATCTTCGCCGTCGTCGACAACGTCATGAGCGTGATGCAGGTGAACCCGTTCCTGAAGGACGTCGTGCGCGGCATCGTCATCGTCGCCGCAGTCGCCGTCTACACCGCCCGCGTCACCGAGCGTCGACGTCCGCGCTTCACGGGTTCTGGTGCAGCGGATGCCTCGGGGGGCGGCATTGCACGAGGGGAAGGCCCCGGCGGCGGCAACGCCGGCGTGGGCACGACCGCTGTCGAACGCAGCGAGGAGGAGCAGGCATGAGCGCCGCGACATCCGAGACGCCGAGCTTCGGCCGTCGACTGGCGGGATTCGCTCGTGTGCTGGTGAGCCCGCGCGGAGCGGTGTTCCTCCTGCTCGTGGTGCTGCTCGTCGCGATCATCGCGCTGAACCCGGGGTTCGCGGAGCCGTCGCAGCTCATCCGGTTCATCCAGCGCGTTGCCCCCATCGCGATCGCCGCGATCGGCCAGTACTTCGTGATCGTCGGCGGCGAGTTCGACCTTTCGATGGGCTCGGTCGTCACGGCGCAGGTCGTCATCGCCGGCAACCTGATCGGGCAGAACGACGCCGCTTCCATCCCGGTGCTGCTGTTCATGCTCGCGTTCGGCGCGTTCATCGGACTCGTGAACGGGCTCATCGTCTCGTTCCTCAAGGTGCCGAGCTTCATCGTCACCCTCGGCATGATGCTCGCACTGCTCGGTGCGACGCTCTACTGGACCGGCGGTGCGGCCACCGGCAATCCCGCCGACAGCTTCCGCCA
>DASUVU010000276.1:0-7708 GCA_036378815.1 Agromyces sp.
ATCCATCCGTACCCCCGAAAGACAGTGTGCCTGTCAACCTAGCGCCGCGCGCGAGGAGATCCCGGCACCGCCGTGACCCGGGTCGCGGCATCCCCGGATCCGGGGGTCAGCCCGACTGCACCCGGCGGAACCGCGTCGGTAGACTGGTCCGACCCGCGGGAGTGGTGAAACTGGCAGACACGCAGGATTTAGGTTCCTGTGCCTTCGGGCGTGTGGGTTCAAGTCCCACCTTCCGCACGGGCGACAGCCAGGACGGCTCATGCTGATGCGCATGTCCCGGGGGTCGCATCGACCTGAAGCACTCATGCACCGGTTCTCGTCGGGTGACGTTCGAGATCCCGCTTGTCTGTGCCAACTTCTTGTTAGTGCCAACTTCGCCGAACTGCTGCAGTCTGTGCGAGCAGCGCCCAGTTCGTACCGACTTCCGCGAGGATGACGGCTACGTGATTGCTGCTCGCTCGGCACGCAGGCGTTCGCGCGCATCGTGCTCGACGAGCACGGGAACGAAGTCGCGAATCGGGTTGCCGTCCAGCGCGGCGTGCACGTCGCGGACGATCTGTGCGACCTGGTCGCGCGGCACATCGGGGAACCGCTCGGCGAGACGCTCGGCGACCTCACCGACCGCCCTCTGCTCGTCAGACGCATCCATGCGGGGAGTATCGCCGACCGCCGTGAACGCGGCAATACCCCCAATCGTGGAGGGCGACTCGGCGACAGGAGCATGGACCACCCCAACCGCTAGCGCCGAGCGGCGTGCCACGCAAGCCTCTGCCGGGCGCCGTCGGCATCGCGCTACCGTCGGCAGTCCGATGCCCGCGCCGAAGGCCGGCGCAGCCGAGAGGAGCCGATCGTGTCCGATCCCAATGCTGGCGGCGTGCTGAACCCTGATCGCGATCAGGATGCTCCGCTCGATCCCGACGTCGACGACGACCAGCTCGACTCGGCAAATGCCGACCGTCAGGCGGCCGGGGAGGGCACGAAGGTGACGAGCGCGAGCGAGGGCGACGCCATGGACGAGAGCACGCCCGTCGACAACCTCGAGTAGCCGCTCCGGGCACGGATGCCGCGGCAGCGCGCTACCCCCGCATCAGTGCAGCGGCGGCCCGGCCGTGATGCGGGCCCGCGCGTACTCGGCCACCTCGTGGGCCGGAACCTGCCAGTTCGACTCGAGCCACCACGTGACGCCGGCGGCGGCCCAGGAGCGTAGGACCGCGGCATCCGCCGCTCGATCGGTGCCGCTCGTCGTGCCCTCTTGGATCACATCGAAGGCGCGGTCTGCGAGACCCGTTCGCTCGCGTTCGGACCGGATCCATGTGATCGCCTCGGCGGCGATGTCGGGTGTGTAGGTGCGCTGCTGTTCGAGCGGATCGATGCCGGTGGCGTTGGGCGGTGCATAGTTCGGGATCCACCCGTCGTACCGCGCGACACGGCGCATCGACCGCATGCGCGGCCAGACGCCCACGACCCATGTCGTGATGCGCGGCTGCTGCACGATCGCCGGCGGCAGCATCGTCTCGGTGCGGCGAGCGCGGAAGTGCTCGCCTTCGTACTCGAACGGCTCGCCCTGCCAGAGCTGTTGCATCAGCTCGAGCCCCTCGTCGAGCAGTTCGGCACGCACCCTGCGGCCGGGGTCGTCTTCGAAGATCCAGAAGCGCTGTTCGAACTCCTGCGGAACTCCGAGCCCCGCCGAGAGGATGACACGCCCCTTCGAGAGGCGGTCGACGGTCATGGTCTGCCCGGCGAGCTCCCACGGTCGCCGTCGTGGCACCGGCGTGAGCATGGTGCCGAGTCGGATGCGCTCGGTCACCATCGCGGCGGCCGCGAGCGTCGCCCACGGGTCGGTCGCCCAGATGCCCTCCCACACGAAGAAGGCGTCCCACCCGGACGACTCGGCGAGCGGTGCGAGCTCGACCGCGAGTTCGGGATCGGAGCCGGTGAAGATGAACCCGTGCTGCATGCGCCCGACGGTATCGCGCACCGCCGACACGCGGCCGAACCGGGCACGCCGTAGCCTGAGCACACCATGCGCTTCGGAACCCTCGACTTCGCGCCCGCTCTGGACTCGCCCGAGTTGCTCGCCGCGCCGACGGCCGCCGCGCTCAGCGCTGCCGGCGCGGGCGGGACGCCCGACGTGCTCGTCGCCGCGATCGACCCGGCCCTCGCCGACACGGCAGCATTCTGCTCGCACTACGAGATCTCGATGGGCGACGGAGCCAACTGCGTCATCGTGCAGGCCCGCCGCGGTGAGCGCACGTGGTACGCGGCGTGCCTCGTCCGGGGCGCCGATCGGCTCGACGTGAACGGCGTCGTACGACGCCACGTCGACGCTCGAAAGCTCTCGTTCGCTCCGATGGACGTGGCGGTGGCGTTGACCGGCATGGAGTACGGAGGCATCACGCCCGTCGGCCTCCCCGCCGACTGGCCGGTGCTGGTCGACGAGTCGGTCGCGACATCCGATCGCCTCATCGTCGGCAGTGGCATCCGCGGTTCGAAGCTGCTCGTGACCGGCGGATTCCTGGCCGGCCTGCCCGGTGCCGAGGTGCTCGAGATCACGCAGCAGGGCTGACGCCGAGGTATGCGAGCCGCTCGAGCTCTTCCGCTTCAGCGGCGGAACCCGTACCTTGTGAGGTAAGCATTACCTAACCTCGATTGAAGGCCCGCCATGACGATCGCTCCCCCGCTCGACGCGCCCGGCTCGGCCACCGCACCCGTCGACGTCGCCGCGCTCGTTCGCACCGCATCCGCCGACGACCACCGCGCGACCGAGAGTCGTGGGTTCATCACCGCGCTCATGGGTGGCCGTCTCTCACTCGACGACTACACCAGGTACCTCGCGCAGCTCGCCCGGGTCTACGACGCGCTCGAGTCGCGCGTCGCCCGCGCCGACGACCCCGCGGTGTTCGACCCGTCACTCGCGCGCATGGCCGCGATCGAGGCCGACCTCGCCGCGCTGGGCGCACCCGACTGGCGCGAGACGCACGCTCCGCTGCCGGAGACGGCCCGGTACGCCGTCCATCTGCGTGACATCGCGAACGACGACGTACGGTACCTCGCGCACCACTACACGCGTTACCTCGGCGATCTCTCGGGCGGCCAGGCGATCGCCGCGCTCGTGACGCGCCACTACGGCGCGACGCCCGACCAGCTCGGCTTCTACCGCTTCGGCGGTGCGGGCGACGGCGTCGTGGGAATCAAGCGCCGCTACCGCGAGGCCATGAACGAGCTGGCGCTCTCGCCCGACGAAGTCGGCGTGCTCATCGACGAGGTTCGGGTGTCGTTCCGCATGAACGGCGCGATCTTCGAGGCGCTGGCGCGCTGAGACCGACGGATGCCGCAGGCGAGGCATCCGATCATCCCCGCGGATGATTTCCGAGCCCACGCCCGGTGCGCGCGGGGTGTTGGTCGATAGACTGCAACGACACCCCGCCGCACGTTCGACCCGGCATCCCGCTGTGTCCGACCACTGGAGCTCTTCCGCATGATCAACACGGCCCTGATCCCATGGCTCGATCCCGAGACCATCATCGCCGGAGCCGGGCCGTGGGCGCTCGTCGTGGTGTGCTTCATCGTGTTCGCCGAGACGGGCCTGCTCGTCGGGTTCCTCCTGCCGGGCGACACGCTGCTCGTGATCTCGGGCCTGCTCTCGCATTCGACGCCGGCCGCTCCCAACGGCGTCTTCGGCGTGAGCGTCTGGATCGTCGCCCTCCTCATCGGGCTCGCCGCCTTCGTCGGTGGTGAGGTGGGCTACGAGATCGGGCATCGCGGCGGCCCGAAGGTGTTCGAACGGAAGGAGAGCGGGCTCTTCAGCGTCAAGAACGTCGAGCGCACGAACGCGTTCTTCGAACGGTTCGGCGGTCTCACGATCATCCTCGCTCGCTTCGTGCCGATCGTGCGCACCTTCGCTCCCGTCGCGGCCGGCGTCGGCCACATGAAGCGCGCACGGTATTCGCTCTACAACTTCACGGGCGCCGTGCTCTGGGGCTTCGGCCTGACGATGTTCGGCTACCTCATCGGGTTCATTCCGCCCGTCGCGTACCTCGTGCGCGAGTACATCGACGTCATCCTGCTCATCGCCGTCGGCGGCACGGCGGCCGTGACGGCGTGGCACTACTTCCGCGAGCGGGCCAAGGCCAAGCGCGCCGAGCGCGCCGGCGCCGACGTCGTCACCGATCACGACGAGGCTGCGGAACTCGTGCTCGACCCCGACGTGTTCGAGCGCCCTCCGCACCTCGACGGCGACGACCACCGTCCCGAGCAGCACTGACTCCGAGGTCCCGTGCGGCGTCCCCTCCGGCGTGTCGGAGGGCGGGACTACACTCGGCGCCATGGGCTTCCTCTATGAGGAGAAGGCTTCATCGTCGCGGTTCGTCGACGTCGTCTGGCGCACCGTCGACGTCAGCGACGGCACCTACCTCGCCTCGGCTGACGCGTGCTTCGACCTGATCTTCACGCGCATGCCGCTCGGCTCGCGAGTGCTCTTCAGCGGGCCATCGTCACGGCCGACAGTCGTGCCCTATCGCGCGGGCAACCGCCACGTCGGCGTGCGGTTCACGCACGGCACCTTCTTCACCCACGTCGAACCACGCTCGATGTGCGACCGCACCGTGCCGTTGCCGATGCCCGACGACGACCACTTCGAGCTCGGCGACCGCACGTGGACGATGCCCGACTACGACACGGTCGACGCACTGCTCGCCGCGCTCGAGGATGGCGGCCTACTCGCGCACGATGACGTGATCGATGCGGCGCTGCGCGGGAGCGAGCCGCCCGTGTCGCCACGTACCGTCGAACGCCATTTCACCCGCGTCACCGGGCGCAGCCTGCGCCAGGTCCGGCAGATCGCACGGGCTCGTGAGGCAGCGGCACGGCTCCGCACGGGCGAGGCGATCGCGGACGTCGCCTACGCGCTCGGGTACGCCGACCAGTCGCACCTCACTCGCGACGTGAAGCAGCTGACCGGGTACACGCCGGCGCAGTCGCAGCACCGCGACGAACCGGTCTGAGCGCCGCAGCGCGGGCCCGACTGCGCGGATCGTGTCGTTCCGATTCAAGACATCACCCGCGGCATCCGCTTCACTCGACGCGTCGACCCATCGAGAGGATGCCGCCATGGACATCAGGCCGTACACGATCGCGATTCCCGACGCCGAACTCGCCGACCTTCGCGAACGCCTCGAGCGCACGCGTTGGCCCGCCGCGCTGAGCGACGACTGGGCGCGAGGCACGCCCGTATCGTATGCCCAACGGCTCGCGCGGTACTGGTTGGAGGGGTACGACTGGCGAGCGCAGGAGGCCCGCCTCAACCGGCTCGCCCAGTTCCGCACCGAGGTCGACGGGCAGCCGATCCACGGCCTGCACGTGCGATCCGCGGACGACGCGGCTGTGCCCCTGCTGCTCCTGCACGGCTACCCGTCGTGCTTCGTCGAATTCGCAGGTATCGCGCCGATGCTCGCCGAGCGACCCGGCCCGGCCTCGGGCGTGGGACCTGCGCCCGCGTTCCACGTCGTCGCCCCCTCCATGCCGGGGTTCGGATTCTCGACCCCCCTCACGAGCCACGGCTGGGACATCGTGCGCACCGCCCGAGCGTTCGACGAGCTCATGCAGGCGCTCGGCTACGACCGCTACGCGGTCTTCGGCGAGGACGTCGGCGCCGGCGTCAGCGAGCAGCTGTGCCTCGACGCGGGCGACCGCGTGCTCGGTTCCATCGCCGCCACCGATCCCGGCGCGATCGCCACGCAGTACACGCCGCCGACCGACCACCTCACGCCCGAGGAGCACGAGCGCCACGAGCGCCTGAAGAACGCGCGCACCGAGGATTTCGGCTATCTCGCTCTGCAGACCACGCGACCCCTCAGCATCGCCTACGGGCTCACCGACTCCCCCATCGCCCAGGCGACGTGGATCCTCGAGAAGTTCCAGGAGTGGACCGACCCGCAGGCCGGCCTCCCCGAGGACGCCGTCGACCTCGACGCGCTCCTCACCCTGGTGACGGTGTCGTGGTTCGGCCGTGCCGGCGACGGCGCGGCGAACATGCTCTACGAAGCGGCGCACGCCCAGGCCGCCTGGGGGCGCCACCACGACCGGCCGCAGGGCATGGCGGCATTCGGCGAGGAGCCGCTCATGCAGCGCATCCTGAACCCCGACGGGCACCTCGCGTTCTGGAACGAGCATCGCCGCGGCGGCCACTTCCCGGCCATGGAGGCACCCGACGAGCTCGTCGGCGACATCAGGGCCTACTTCGCGAGGTTGCTCGCCGTGTGAGCGTGGTGCCGACGCGGCATCCGACGGTCACGGATGCCACGGCAGCTCGTGCCCCGCACGGCCCGTCGGTTCCAGCTGGAATGTCGAGTGCTCGACGTCGAAGTGATCGGAGAGGCATCCGCCGAGCTCGTCGAGCAGCTCGCCGGTGCGGCCCGATTCGAACACCTCGGGTTCGACCTCGATATGGGCGCTGAAGACCGGGGATCCCGAGGTGATCTGCCACACGTGCACGTCGTGCACCGCGACGACGCCGACCGCGCCGAGCAGGTGCTCCCGGATCTCGGCGACGTCGGTGTCGGCCGGCGCCGACTCGAACAGCACGCGCACGACGTCGCGAAGCAGCGACAGCGCACGCGGCACGATCAGCGCCGCGATCGCGAGCGACGCGATGGGGTCGGCCGCGTCGAATCCGGTCGTCACGATCACGATGGCCGCGACGATCACCAGCGCCGAGCCGACGAGGTCGCCGAACACCTCCAGGTACGCCCCGCGCATGTTGATCGAGTCCTTCGCGCCGCCACGCAGCACGAGCAGCGCCGCGACGTTCGCGATCATGCCGAGCGGCGCGACGACGAGCATCGGCACGCCCTGCACCTCGTGGGCCTCGCCCGCGCCGCCCGTGACGAGCCGGCCGACGGCCGCGACGGCGACCGACACGGCCACGACGACGAGGATGACGCCGTTCACGAGCGCCCCGAGCACCTCAGCGCGACGGTAGCCGTACGTCTGCCGGTCGGTCGCCGGGCGGGCGGCGACCATGGCCGCGATGAGGGCGACCACGAGGCCGATGAGGTCGCTCGCCATGTGGCCGGCGTCGGCGAGCAGCGCCAGTGAACCGCTCAGCAGACCGCCCACGACCTGCACCACGAGGAACGCGCCGATGATCGCGATGGCGGCGATGAGGCGGGCTCGGTTCGCGGTCGCCCCGTGGGCGTGCGCGTGGTCGTGAGAGCGGGTCATGTCACTTCCAGCGTAGGCGCGGATGCCGCCGCCGGGCCGTGATGGGAATGATCCGCGTTCTCAGCGCCGCGCCGTCTCGCCGGGCCGCGCCGCACTCATCCGAGCCCCGTGCGGAATCCCTCGCGCCAACTCGGATAGGCAGGTTGCCAGCCGAGCTCGCGCTTCGCCTTCGCGTTCGACGATCCCCGCACCGTCGTCATCATGGCGATGCCGTGCTCGCCGATGAGCGGCCTGGCGATCCACGCCGGCACGTGCCGAGGCGGCTTGGCGCCGATGACGCGCGCGAGCTCCGGAAGCCACTCCGACACCGGGGCGGGGTCGTCGTCGACGATGTTGTACACGCCGGGTTCCCCGCGCGTGATCGCGAGGGCGGTGGCGGACGCCGCGTCGTCGACATGGCAGAACGACCACACGCCCGTGCCTCCGCCGACGAGCGGGAGCTTGCCGTCCTGCACCATCGCGAGCAGCTCACCACCGCGGCCGATGA
>DASUVU010000277.1:0-16397 GCA_036378815.1 Agromyces sp.
GGTCACCTCCAGGGTCACGCGGTCGACGGCCTCGCCCAGCTCCCCGGCGTCGGACTGGTCGAGTCGGTACGGCACGCGGGTGAAGCGACCGGATGCCGCGGAGCCGTCGCCGCCTCCGACCGAGTAGACGATGCCGTTGTACGTGTCGAGGGTCGCCATGCGCAGTCCGGCGCCGTCGGGCAGCCCACGCACCTCGAGCATCACGTCGCGCGCCACGGCCGGGTCGAATGCGGAGCGGAAGGCGGCCAGGGGGCTCTGCTGCGACTGCGGTTCGAAGGGCGGCTGCACCTCGGCTCGGACGACGCTGCGGGAGGGCACCGCGAGCATCACGGATGCCGCGGTGGCGCCGACGAGCGCGACCGCGATGATCCCCGATGCACCGAGCACGCGGCGCGCATCGGTCAGGGCGGCCTCCACGGGCCTGCCGGCCGTGATCGCACGGCGGTTCGCGATCGCGACCCGCACCAGCCACGCCACGACCGTGATGAGGAACGCGAGTCCGGTCTGGATCGCGAGGTCGTCGTGCACGACGCCGAGCGCGATCCCGGCGACGAGCAGGAGCGCGGGCGGGAGTACCGCGGCCGACGGCCGACGGCTGCGGAGGGCGATCGTCGTCGTGGCCGTCGCAGCGATGAGCCCGAGCAGGAAGGGCGGGACGAGCAGCGCCTGGTAGGACCCGACGGGCACGGCGATCGTGACGAGCTGCTTCCACGACAGCGCGGTACCCGCGAGGAGTTCGACGACCCCCTGCGCCGTCGGTGCGACGCCGCCGATGGCCCGGCCCGGCACGGCCGCCGGCACGCCGAGCACGAGGTAGGCGCCGAAGACCGCGAGCGCCACGGCCCACGTCGGCCATCGGAACGCGGCACCCCCGACGCCGATCGCGCAACCGGCCACGATCGCGATGACCGCGGCCACGACGAAGGCCCAGCTCTCGTAGATCGGCCACCACGGCATCATGGCGGCCGCGAGCATCATGACGAGCAGCACGACGGTGATGACCGTCGGCCAGAGCCGGTCGGCACCCGCTGCGCGTCGGTGGGGACTCATGCCACCGACGCCGATCTGGCGAGCATCGCCCTGAGGTCCTCGAGGTACCCGATGCCGAACACCGTCAGTCCGGCGATCGTGCGGGCCCGCGCGGCGCCCTCGGGAGCGCACTGCACGGCGATCGCCTGCACGCCGGACGGCAGCCTCGACGCGGCGGCCCGCAACGGCGCGACGCCGCGGGACGTGCCGGTCACGAGGAATGCGAGCGAGACCCCGGGCAGCTCCTCGGCCGCCGTGCGCGCGACGTCGGGCAGCATCACGGACGCATCATCGCGCTCGACCAGGCAGAGCGCGTCGAGCAGCCGATCCCGCGAGACGGTGGGCAGCTCGCGCATGCCGCTGCCGCGGGCCGCACCGGCGCGACCACGCCCCGAGACCACGAACGAGACCGTCCTCGCATCTCGGATCGCCCTCGCCCCGACCGATGCCGCGGCGCTGACGGCGAGCTCGAACTCCGCGTCGTCGGCGTAGGCGCCCGGGTCGAGATCGAGCAGCACCATGAGCCGGCTGCGCCTGGTCTCCTCGAACTGGCGCACCATGAAGGTGCCCGTCTTCGCGGTGCTCTTCCAGTGGATGAACCGACGATCATCGCCTCGGACGTACTCGCGCAGGGCATGGAACGCGATGTCGCTCGCGGTGAGGTCACGGGTGGGCGAGCCCTCGAGGTCCCGGATGAACCCGGTGCTCAGTGCTTCGATGGCGACCGTGCGCGGGTGGACGTGGAGTTCCACCATCTGCGACCAGACGATCTCGCGCCGCATGAGTCCGATCGGATCGGCGCGGACCGTGCGGGCCGGCCCGATCGGGATCACGCCGCGACGCTCGGTCGGGATGCGGAACTGCTCGTCGAACGCCCCACCCCTCGGGAGTCCGGGGAGCACCCGTTCGATGATGCGCGGTCCCACGGGCACCTCGAGCTGCACGCCGCCGAAGCGGCGTCGACCCGGATTCGTGGCGGTGATGCGCGCCTCCGCCTGCTCGCCCACGACCACCCGCGGCGTCGGCAGCGCCAGCTCGATCGTCGACGCCCCGCGACCGATCAGCCAGGCGGATGCCACGACCACGAGCAGCGCGAGGCCCCATCCGATCGCGACGAACTCGATCCATCCCCAGGTGTGGCCGACCACGAGTGCGGCGATCGAACCGAACACCACGGCCCAGCCGAGCGGCGTGACGACCCCCTGCACCGCTCGGGCCCACCGGGCGAGCACGACCGCGCCCGCCGCGAACCCGCGAACGGCGCGCCCGATCACGACCGCGAGCAGTCCCTCCTTCTTGGCCTCCTCGGGGATCGACGTCCGCGTCTGGATGAGCGTCACACGGCCTGCCTGCTGGATGGCGGCGGAGTCTCGATGAGCACCTGGGCGATCATGTTCGATGCGGTGACGCCGTCGAACTCCGCCTCGGGGTCGAGGATCAGCCGGTGGGCGAGCACGGGCTCCGCCAGCGCCTTCACGTCGTCGGGGACGACGTAGTGACGACCGCGGCCTGCGGCGTGCGACTTCGCCGCACGGATCAGGGCGAGCGCGCCGCGCACGCTCACACCGAGGCGCACCTCGCGAGCGGTGCGGGTCGCGTCGACGAGCCGCGACACGTAGTCGTGGATCGTCGGATCGACGTACACCGTCCGCGCCAGGGCCGCCATCTCGATGACCTCCTCGGCGTCGAGCTGCGCGGGGACGCGATGGTCGTGCGCCCGCTGGTCGGCGCCCTCGAGGATGCGGATGGTCGAGGCGTGGTCGGGGTACCCGATCGAGGAGCGCATGAGGAACCGGTCGAGCTGCGCCTCGGGCAGGCGGTACGTGCCCGCCTGCTCGACGGGGTTCTGCGTCGCGATGACCATGAACGGGCGCCCCACCGGATGCGTCTGCCCGTCGACGGTGACCTGGCCTTCCTCCATCACCTCGAGCAGGGCGGACTGGGTCTTCGGGCTCGCCCGGTTGATCTCGTCGGCCAGGACGATGCTCGAGAAGACCGGACCGGGATGGAACTCGAACGCGCCGGTGCGCTGGTCGTAGACCGTGACGCCCGTGATGTCGCCGGGAAGCAGGTCGGGCGTGAACTGCACCCGGTTGCTCGTGCCGGCGACCGACTGCGCCATGGCGCGAGCGAGCGACGTCTTCCCCGTGCCCGGCACGTCGTCGAGCAGGAGGTGCCCCTCGCTGAGGAGCGCGGTGAAGGCGAGGCGCACCACCCGGTTCTTGCCGAGGAGCACCTCCTCGACCGCACCGACGAGCTTGTCGAGATTCGCGGCGAACCGGGTCGCCTCCTCGGGGGTCATCGTCATGTTCGCTCCTCGCTCATCGATTCCAGTACCGGGCCGTCACGCCCGCGATCTCGACATCGAGCCAGACCCGATCGCCCGGCTTGGCGTTCGGGGCCTGGCAGGTCGTCGCCGTCTGGGCGTTGCGGCCTTCGCCCTGCCCGTCGACGCCGCACCGGAATGCCGCTGGCAGACCGGAGTTGTCGGGAGCCGACCCCCAGGACCAGGTCGCCGTGGCGTCGTCCCAGGCCCGGCTGGGCAGCGCGAAGGTGAGCGACGGCTGCGCATCGGCGGGCAACACCGCCGACCACGGTCCGCAACTGCCCCAGACGGAGCACGATCGCACCTGGAAGCGGGCGGACTCGCCGAACGGCCGGTTGAGCACGGCCCGCAACCATCCGGACCCCGCGAAGTCCTGCGCCTGCCCGACCTGCGCCCCGTTCCCGTCGACGGCGACGATCTGGAGCCGAGGGCCCCCGGCGTCGACGCGATCGACGAAGCGGTCCCAGGTCTCGGCGTTCATCCAGTCCATTCGGCTCTGCACGCCGGTGACCGCTCCGGGGGCCGGCCGCACGACGATGCCGGCAACCTCGGTGTTCACGCACGCCGACCGGTTGTAGCCCCAGACGACGAAGGCATAGGTCATCGACTCGCTGACCGCCCCGGTGAACTCGACGCTCGAGGCATCCGGACCGACCTGGACGACCTCGGCGACCGTGCCGCCGCTCGCCGGGGCGACCACCTGACCGGGGGCCGGGGTCGTGACCGAGCAGGCCTGGGCCCCGGAGGGAACCGCGGTCTGCCCGTCGGCGAGCCGCTGCACGAAGTAGCCGCCGATGCCGTCGCCGTTCCCGTTGAACGGCGTCCACGAGACCGTGACCGTGCCCGCCGCGGCGTTCCCGGTGACCGCGATGGCCCCGGCGACGGGCGGACCGAACGGCACGCCGGTGCCGCCCGCCTCGGTCCACGCCGCGAGGGCCGGGTACGCCTGATTCCGGGCGCTCACGGTGAACGGGATCTGGCTTCCGTTCGCGAGTCCGCGGACCTCGGTCGAGCACGCGCTCGCCGTGCACGCGCCCGCACTGATCTGGCTCGATACGCCGGCGACGGTCAGGACGTAGGACTCCACCTCGCTGCCCGCACCGGCCGAGACGGGAGACCACGTGATGCCGAGGCCGCCGTCGAGCGGCGTGGCACGCAGGTCGCTCGGCGGTGGTGGGATCACGTCCGACCACACGGGACCGGGTGCCTCCACGGGGTCGGAGAGCCCGATCGCGTTGCGCGCCTGCACCCGCACGAGCACCGAGTTGCCCTCACCGTTGCCCGCTGTCGGCACCGTGCACGTCGTCGCGCCGCACGTGGACGAGGTTCGCACGCTCCCGTCGGCAGGATCGACGAGCTCGATCTCGTACCCCGTGATCGGCGAGTTGTTGAAGCCGCCGGCACCGAACGCCACGTCGAGGTACCCGTCGCCGAAGCCCGTGACCTGCGGCGTCGTGACGGGGTCGGGACGGTCCTGTACCGAGACCGTCACGGTTCCCCACGCGTATCGGCTCGGATCGCCCGTGGCGTCGGCGACCTGGTACTGGAGCGTCGTGTTGACCGGTGCGGCGTCCTCGTCGACCGTGACGGTGAGGGTCGAGCGGTCCTCGCTCGGATCGATCCGCACGCCGGCGGGAAGGCTGTCGCCGAGTCCGCGCACGCCCACCACCCGGAGCGGCGTGCCCGGGAACGGGTTCGTGGCTCCGTCGTTCTCGAGCACGTCGATCGTCGTGGTCCGGCCACGGGCCACGACGGCGAGGTCGGGGGCCGGTCGGGCGATGGGGCGGGTCGACGGAACCACGCGGAGGTCGATCCGGCCGGGAGGACCGTCGCCGGCGGCATCCGACACCGCGATGGAGACGGACCGACGCGTTCCGGTCGGGGTCGATTCGGCTGCCGTGATCGTGAGCTCCTGCCCGTCGAGCGTCGTGCCGAATCCATCGGCCGCGGGCGGCAGCACGCGGAACTCCAGCTCGTCGAGGTCGTCGGGATACGGATAGTTCGTGAGCTTCACGAGATCGATCGTCTTCGACTGCCCGGGCTCGAAGTCGATCACCCCGCCGGTGAAGGTGGGTGGCTGGTCCTCGGCGGGCCTCACGTCGATCGGGATGACGATGGTGCCGGTGCGCGACCCGGGGTCGGACGCCGACTCCCCGTCGGTCACGGTGAACGACAACGAGGCGGGCCCGAAGTACCCGGGTTCGCTCCGGAACCGGAGCGTGTCCTGGTCGACCACGAGGTCGGTGCCGTCGCTGTGCGAGGCGCGCACGTTCGCAGCGTCGGTGATGCGCACCGGACGGCCGGATGCCGCGATCACGAAGTCCTCGAGGTCGAGCCGCACCTCCTCGCCGCTCTGCACGCGCACCTCGGGGGCGTCGCGTCGCAACTGCGGCAGTGCGTCATCGCGGCCCGGCACCCAGATGAACGCGTACGCGATGTTCTCGGGGTCCTCGGGATGGCTGACCGAGAACGGGATGATCCGGCGGCGGTCCTGCACCTCGATCCGGATGCTGCCGTCGCGCCGCACCCGCGCAGCGTCGTCGTAGCCCGGCACGAGCCCGACCGTGGCGTCGCTGACATCGTCGTCGGCGAGGAACACGTTGCGAAGCACCTCGACGTCGACCTGGTCCCTGTCGAGGATGTCACTGAGGCTCAGCACGGTGTCCCGGGCGTCGGGGCGGGCGAGCGGTGCGTCGCGACGCGCCTCCACCTTGAGGAACGCCGTCGCGGTGCCGAGCCGGTCGTTCGCCACCGTGTAGATGAAGCCCAGGTCGGCCTCGACATCGGGGACCGCCACCTCGATGACCTGACCGCCGACGACGGTCGCCCCGACCTCGCCGTAGTTCGTCTCGACCGACTGCACCGAGAGCGGGCCGCCGTCGGGATCGGAGTCGTTCTCGAGCACCCGCACCGAGATCGTGCGGCCGGGACGGACCGTCACCACATCCTCGACGGCGACGGGCGCCCGCGCGCCGTCGAGGCGAGCCGCGATGCCCACCCGGATCGACCCGGTCGCGCGAGCGCCGAGCGCGTCGATCACGGAGTACTGGAAACTGTCGGTTCCGGCGGAGTACTCACCCGCCTGGTACTCGAGCCAGTCGCCGCCGCGATCGACGACCGTGCCCCGATCGGGATTCGACTCCTGGCTCAGCAACTGCACCGAGTCGCCGTCGGGGTCGACGCCGCCGAGCGGGATCGGGATGCGCACCTTCTCGCCGGCCAGCACCCGAGCCGTGATCGCGGGTGGCACGGGCGGCGAGTTCGTCTCGGGGTCGGCGTTCCGCACCGAAATGCCGACGTCGGCGGTCGCGAACTGCCCGTCTGCCGCGTCGACCTGGTACCTGGCGGTGAACTCGCCGTGCTCGTCGGGCGCGAAGTACCGCAGACGGTCGCCCGCGACGAACAGCAGTCCCTGCCCGCTGGCCGGCGTCGTGACGAGTTCGGGCACGAGGGTGAGCGGGAGCTGGTCGGGATGCTCGTCATTCGCGAGCACGGGGATGTCGACCACGTCGCCGGTCCGCGCCGCGATCGTGTCGGGAGCCGCAACCGGGGGCTGCGCGATCTCGAGCGGCGGCATCTGCACGACGGTCACCTCGCCGTCAGCCTCACCGAGGCCGTTGCTCACCCGATAGCCGAACGCCGTCGAACCCGTTGCGAGCGGTTGCATCAGCGTCAGCCTGAGGATGCGGTGGTCGATGATCTCGACGCGGATCCCGTCGTCGATCGTGTCGGTGAGGCCCGTCACGATGAGCACCCCGCCGGTCGGGTCGATGTCGGTGGCGAGCACGTCGACGTCGACCGTCTGGTCGGGACGGACGAACGCGGTGTGCGGCACGGTGATCGGCGTCGTGTCCCGGTCGGGCGGCGCCGACACGTCCACCCGTACGATCCCGGTCGCCGTCTCGAAGCCGTCGGAGACGGTGTACTCGAGGAAGTGGGTCCGAACGGCAGCGCTCAGGAACCGGAAGCTGCCGCCGTCGAAGTCGGGAGTGAGCACCGCATCGGGTTTCGCGGGGACGGCGCTCAACCTGATCGGACCCGATCCTCCCCGCACGTGCCGGAGCGGGTCGATCCGGATCTCCTCGCCGGCGGTCGCGAGGACCACGAACGGTTCAGCGACGGGCGGCACCGAGCCGGGGCCGTGCACGCCGACGGTGAGCACTCCCGCCGCCGAGTCCCGCCCGTCGGACACCACGAGCGGCAGGCTGCGCGTCGACCCGGCTCCGCCGCCGCTCTCGTCGAACACCACGATGCCCTCCGCGGTCCACGACACCTCGCCCGAGTCGACCGATGTCGATTGGAGGAAGAACGGATCCCCGTCGGGATCGACCCAGTCGCCGAGCACGGGAGTCGTGACGCGACCGGCGCTCACCACCGAGGCGCGAGTGGCACGTCGCTGCTCGGGCGGGGCGTTCTCGTCGGTGTCGCGCACGGTCACGTTCACGACGGCGCGAACCGATGCACCGTGTCCGTCGCCGATCGTGTACCCGAAGGAGAAGGCACCGGATGCCGCGTCGTCGAGCGTCAGCTGCAACTGCTGGTTCTCCGCGACGCGGTCCAGGCGCGCGCCGGCGGGAAGCTGGCCGTCGACCCCGTCGACGACGAGCACGTCGCCGTTCGCGTCGTAGTCGTTGAGCAGCACGGGCAGCAGCGTGGAACGTCCCGGACGGGCGCCGAAGTCGTCGTCGACGGCCACGGGCGGCACCTGGCTCTTCTCGACGACCGGCGGTGTCTCGGGGTCGTTCTGCTCGACCGTCTGGTCATCGCGATCCCGGGCGAGCAGGTCGTCCCAGTTGTCGATGACGCCGTAGTCGTCGGCCGCCGCCCAGCTCGTGCCGCTGCGAGCATCGTTCAGCGCGAGCGCGCGGCCATTGACCTGGAACGCGAAGTCGCCGGCGCCCGTGGCACCCTCGAGCTCGACGGGGTCGGCGGCTCGGGCGCCATCGCCATCGCCGCAGGACCGCCAGGCGACGCCGGCGCCGCCCCAGGCCGCGTGGAGGCAGCCGTCGTGCGAGATGGGCGCCGCGGGAGCGCCCGAGACACCCTCGACCAGCACCTGCGGGTCGCCGCCGTCGACGTCGACGACGAGCAGCCCGCGCCGATGGGCGACCGCGACGGTGTCGCCCGACGACGACGGGACCTGGAGCCTCATGAGGTCGGCCGACTCGACGGTTCGGGTGAGGTCGACGTCGGCTCGTCCCTCGAAGTGCAGGACGCCCGCCGTGGCATCCAGGACCACCCACCGACCGTCGATCGAGCTGATCTGCACCTGGTGGTCGTCGTCGACCGGCTCGATCCGCCACCACGCCTCGACGGTCTCCTCGTCGGCGGCGTCGACCCGGGCGATGTCCCCCGTCGAGGGCGTGTACGCGAACAGCACCCCGGCGGGATCGACGGAGGTCACGGTGCCCGCACCGAAGGTGAGCGCGGGATCGGACTCGCTGTCGAAGTCGGCGAGCTGCTCCGCCGGGACCGACCACACGTCGCCGGCCGACGCGATCACGACGCGCGAGCCCGCGAGCGCGACCGACGCGTCGTCGGGCGGCACTGCTACCGTCTCGGTCACCGTGGACGTCGTCGGATCGACGATCCCGAGGCTCGCCCGGTCGTGATCGAGCACGAGCACGGTGGATCCCTCCTGCACGACATCGGCACTGGGGCCGCCGGACTCGACGACCGAATTGAGCTGAAGCACCGCCGTGTTGGCACGGCCGATGGCGTTCAGCCGATCGTTCACCACCCAGACCGAGGCGTCGCCGAGATCGACGCGCTGGGCCGCGTACCCGCCCGAGGCGATGGCGGCTCCGGCGACCACGGCGACCACCGCGGTGATCGCCCCCGCGGTGATGATGGCCGATCGATGCGCGGCGAACCGGGGCATCCGCTTCATTGCGCCCCCGACTGGGCCTCGACATCGACGCACTTCTCGGCGCTCGGGGCGCCCGACTTGCCGTCACGCGTCACGGTGACGACGGCGCAGACGTGGTCGCCGTCGCCCGCCGGGACGGCGATCGTCGCCGTCCGCTGGGGCGGACTGGCAGCACCGTTGACCGCGACGACGTAGGCGTCGCCGGCCCGCAGGCCGGGATCGTCCCACGTGAACATGACGGAGGTGCCGTCGCCCTCGGCGACCGCGCCTCGCAGGTCCGTGACCACGGGGATCGATCGGGTGCCGAGGACCACGGCCAGCGCGCCCGCGCCGACGAGCGCGACGAGGAGGGCGGCCACGATGGAGATGCCCCAGACGAGCCGCTTCGTCGAGGGCGGTGAGGAGCGGGCACGACCCGTGGTGCTCTCGGGCGCCCGCGCGTCGACCCCGAGCACCGTGTTCGAGCTCCGGTTGGAGGCTCGGCGCAGGCGGCGGCGCGCAGCGCCTGTCTCGGCGATGGCGTGCTGGCCGCCGATCCGCGTGCGCTCGTCGAGGTCGACGGCGGTGGCGAGTGCCCAGTCGTCCATGGCGACCTCGAGCGGCGTCTGCGGAAGGCCGAGCTCGTCCTCCACCGACTGGAGGTCGCGGATGAACTCCAGGGCGCTCGACTGACGATCCTGCGGGCGCTTCGACATCGCACGGGCGAGGACGCGCTCGAGACTCGGCGGCACGTCGACGCGCCCGGTGGGCGCAGGCTTCGCCTTGTCGATCCGCGCCATGAGGGCGTTCGGGGCGTTGTCGCCACCGGGCACCTCGAACGGGCTGCGACCCGCGATGAGGGAGTACACCGTCGCGCCGAGCGACCACACCTCGCTGGCGACCGAGCCGGAGATCTCATCGTGCAGCACCTCGGGCGCCGACCACGGGATCGACAGGCCGACCGCGTCGGTCGTCTCGGCCTCGCCGAGCGTCGCTGCGATGCCGAAATCCGACAGCACGGGGTGTCCGTAGGCGGTCGTCAGGATGTTGGAGGGCTTGATGTCACGGTGCAGCACACCCTGGCGGTGCGCCGTCTCCACCGCGCTCGCAACGCGGACGCCGATCGACAGCACCTCGGCCAACGGCAGCTGCACCGCCCGGTAACGCTGGCCGAGCGTCGAAGAGCAGTACTCCATGACCAGGTACGGCCGGCCGTCGGCGGCGACGCTCGCCTGGTAGACGGTGAGGATAGAGGGGTGCGACGACAGCTGCGCCATGAGGTTGGCTTCGGCCTGGAACATCTGCCGGAGCTCGTCGTTGACGACCTCGGGCAACAGCACCTTCACGGCGACGAGACGCCTCGGCATGTTCTGCTCGTAGAGGAACACGTCGGCGAAACCGCCCGAGCCGAGCACTCGGATGAACGCGAACCCGGGCAGGTTGGGCGGGGTGGACGGCAGACGCCTCGACACGATCCTCCCAGCGCTCGGTCCCTCGAGCCGACCGGTGTCCCGGTGGCTCGGTGCCCCCCATTGTAGATTGGTCGCGGATGCCGCACCCCCGGCAAGTGGGCACGGAGCACGCGGTCGCGCGGCATCCGTCAGTCGAGTTCGTCGCCCTCCGTGGGGCCGTGCTTCGGCGGGTGCTTCCGGTCGACCTTCAGGACGTCGACGACGACGACGGTGATGTTGTCGCGACCGCCGTTGCCGAGGGCCGCCTCGACGAGCTGGCGGGCCGCCTTCTCGGATCGCGGGTTGGCGAGGAGGAAGTGGCGGATGCCGTAGGAGGTCAGCTCCTTCGTCAGCCCGTCGGAGCAGATGAGGAGCCGCATGCCCTCCTCGACCGCGATCGCCCGGTAGTCGGGGATCGGCGCCTCATGGAATCCGACGGCTCGCGTGATGACGTTCGAGTGGGGGTGGGTGTCGGCTTCCTCCCGCGTGATCTGACCGGCATCGACCAGCTCCTGCACGATCGAATGGTCGACGGTGAGCTGCTCGAGGACACCGCCGACGAGGCGGTAGACGCGCGAGTCGCCGATGTTGAAGACGATCCAGGCGGGCTCGTCGGAGACCGCCCCGAGCGCCGCCCCCGTGACCGTGGTGCCGCTGCCCTCGTCGGTCACCCCCGCGCCTCGTCCCATGTCCTGCACCGCGAGGCGCAAGGCGTGATCGATCTCGGGGGTGCCGATGAGCGGCTTGCCGCCGTATTCGGCGAGGCGGGTGACGACGGCCGCGCTCGCGAAGTCGCCGGCCGCGTGACCGCCCATGCCGTCGGCGACCGCGAAGATCGGGGCCTGCGCGACGAAGCTGTCTTCGTTGACCTCGCGTCGGAGACCCGTGTCGGTCATGGCCGCCCAGGAGATGGTGATCTCCGTGTCGTCGGGCAGGATCACGCGATGCCTGGCTTTGCCATTGCCGATCTGCGTCACGCGTAGGGCCTGCTGTCTCTCTGGGTCACTCGGAAGGACCTTCAGGGGAGGGGACGATCTGGATGATCGTACCGTCTCCGAGGTCGAGGCTCGCGCCCGGTGCGACCACCATCGATTCGCCGGCTCGCATGCGACGCACTCCCAATGGCGTGCGGACGATCGTGCCGTTCGTCGAGCGCAGGTCGGTGGCGACGAGGCGCTCCCCCTCCACGCGGAGCTCCAGGTGAGTGCCCGAGACGACGCCCGCCGGCGACGGGACCGTCACGAGTTCGACGGGTGCATCGGGACGATCGGGGATGCGCGGCGGCAACGGCCGACGGCCCACGAGCACGGGCCCGGTGACGCCCCGCACGGGGCCGGTGCCGATGCGGAAGCCCGGCGCGGCCGTCGGGGGCGCCGCCTCCTCGACGACGACGGGACCGGCCGGCGCGTGCGCGACGTCTGCGTCGTCAGCATCGGGCCTCGGCCGGGCCGGTGCGTCTCCGGGGCGGAGGATCATGGAGTCCTCGGGGATGACCGAGATCGGTGTCGTCGCGACCGGGTCGGGGGCGTCGGGTCGATACGGGGTCACGAGGAGGAGGGTGTCGGCGTCGGAGTGCCGTCGCGGCGTCGCCTGTCCGCGCTCGTCGGCCCGGCCTCGATCTGCCGGCGCAGCCCATTCCACGGATGACGCTCGGAGGCTCGCGCGGGAATGGCGAACGGCGTCGCCTCCTTCGCCGAGGCCGTCGAGCCGGGCCTCCGCCGACGTGATGCGCAGGGCGGTCACCCCCGCGAACTCGGCGAGGTGCCACGGATGGATGCCTCGCGCGTCGAATCGCCGCACGCCGCCCGGGGAACCCAGATCGACGACGGCCTCGCCGCGGACGACCGCAGTCACCTCGTCGGATCCCGCGTCGGGCCACCAGACGATCGCGAACGAGTCGACGGGGTCGGCGCCCCCTGTGGGGATGAGCCCGACGAGTCGTTCGATGCCGACCCGCTCGTCGGCGGCAGCGTCGGCGAGTGCAGTCGAGCAGCGGTCGGGCGCCGGTGCCGCGATGGCGGCGATGAATCGCTCGCCGACGACGACGTCCCACGCGGGTGCACCGGTCACTGCCGCGCTCGTGACGGATCCCGCGACCATGACGACCAGTCTGGCACTCTCGGCTGCCGGTGGCGAACCGCGTGGCGCTGGATCGAAATCAGTTGTCGAACGACCCCACGGCGACGGAATCGCTTGCCAGAGGCATCCGTCACTGCCACAATCGACGGATGACGAACGCCCCTCGCAACGGAGCCCTGCGCCCGGTGAACCTCGACGATGTCTCGAAGGCGATCATCGAGCAGCTGCAGGCCGACGGGCGGCGGTCGTACGCCGACATCGGCAAGGCGGTCGGCCTCTCGGAGGCGGCCGTGCGCCAGCGCGTGCAGCGACTCACCGAGGCGGGCGTCATGCAGATCGTCGCCGTGACGGATCCGATGCAGCTGGGGTTCACTCGGCAGGCCATGATCGGCATCCGGGCCGACGGCGACACCCGCGTGCTCGCCGAACGCCTGGCCGAGATCCCCGAGATCGACTATGTGGTGCTCACGGCGGGGAGCTTCGACCTGCTCGCCGAGGTGGTGTGCGAGAACGACGACGAGCTGATCACCCTGCTGAACTCCAGCATTCGCAACCTGGAGGGCGTGCAGAGCACCGAGACGTTCGTGTACCTGAAGCTCCAGAAGCAGTTCTACAACTGGGGCACCCGCTGAGCGGGACCCCGAAGGAGGAAGAAGATGACGACCCTCGATACGCCGACGAGCCGCGGCCCGGCCGGGTACGACAACGAGGACCTGCAGCAGAAGGCGAAGGACCACCTCTGGATGCACTTCGCGCGCCAGTCCACCATGGAGACCTCGGGCGTGCCCATCATCACGCGCGGCGAGGGGCACCACATCTACGACATCGAGGGCCGTCAGTACTTCGACGGGCTCTCGGGTCTCTTCGTCGTCAACGCGGGTCACGGCCGACGCCGTCTCGCCGAGGTGGCGGCGAAGCAGGCCGAGGAGCTCGCCTTCTTCCCGATCTGGTCGTACGCGCACCCGACGGCCATCGAACTCGCCGACCGGCTGGCCGGCTACGCTCCCGGCGACCTCAATCGCGTCTTCTTCTCGACGGGCGGTGGCGAGGCCGTCGAGACCGCGTTCAAGCTGGCCAAGTACTACTGGAAGCTCAAGGGCCGGCCCACGAAGCACAAGGTGATCTCGCGTGCCGTCGCCTACCACGGCACGCCGCAGGGAGCCCTCGCGATCACGGGCATCCCCGCGATGAAGGAGATGTTCGAGCCGGTGACCCCGGGCGGCTTCCGCGTGCCGAACACGAACTTCTACCGCGCGGCCGACGTCGGTGCGCCGGCCGACGACCTCGAGGCCTTCGGCGAATGGGCCGCCAATCGCATCGAGGAGATGATCCTCTTCGAGGGCCCCGAGACCGTCGCGGCCGTCTTCCTCGAGCCGGTGCAGAACTCGGGCGGCTGCTTCCCGCCGCCTCCCGGCTACTTCCAGCGCGTGCGCGAGATCTGCGACGAGTACGACGTGCTCCTCGTCTCGGATGAGGTGATCTGCGCGTTCGGCCGCATCGGGCACATGTTCGCCTGCGATGCGTACGGCTACGTGCCCGACATGATCACGTGCGCCAAGGGCATGACCTCGGGCTACTCCCCCATCGGCGCCACGATCATCTCCGAGCGGATCTACGAGCCCTTCAAGACCGGCACGACGTCGTTCTACCACGGGTACACGTTCGGCGGGCATCCCGTGTCGGCCGCGGTGGCGCTGGCGAACCTCGACATCTTCGAAGAGGAGCGCCTCAACGAACGGGTTCGCGAGAACTCGCCGTTGTTCCGTGCCGAGCTCGAGAAGCTGCTCGACATCCCGATCGTCGGCGACGTGCGCGGCGACGGGTACTTCTTCGGCATCGAGCTGGTGAAGGACCGAGCGACCCGCGAAACGTTCAACGACGAGGAGTCCGAGCACCTGCTGCGCGGCTTCCTCTCGAAGGCACTGTACGACGCCGGCCTGTACTGCCGAGCCGACGACCGTGGCGACCCCGTCATCCAGCTGGCGCCGCCGCTCACGATCGGCGTGCCCGAGTTCCAGGAGATCGAGCAGATCCTGCGCGGCGTGCTCACCGAGGCGACGAACCGGGCGGCCGACTTCCGCGGTCACCAGCACGGCGGAGAACACCTCCTCGTGCCCGCGCGCGTCTGATGGTGCGAGGGCGCGGGCCTGCGACGACGGATGCCTCGCAGGCCTCGTATCGGCGTGCGAGCTTCTGGTTCGACGACCTCGTGGTCTCGGGCCGCGACCGCCTGGAACCGAGGGCGCCGCTCGCGGCCGATGCGCGCTTCGACGTGTGCCTCGTCGGCGGCGGGCTGACCGCGCTGTGGACCGCCTACGCGCTCGCGATGGCCGACCGAGGGCTCCGGATCGCGGTACTCGAGCGCGAGATCGCGGGGTTCGGTGCGTCGGGACGTAACGGCGGCTGGTGTTCGGCCCTGTTCCCTCGCACGGCAGGGCGACTCGAGCGCGACGTCGGCTACGACGCGGCGGTCGCCATGCGGCGTGCGATGGTCGACACGGTCGACGAGGTGGGCCGCGTGACCCGCGCGGAGGGCATCGACTGCGACTACGAGCTGGGCGGCACGGTGGTGTTCGCGCGGAACGACGTGCAGCGCAGTGCGGCCCGTGCGGACGTCGCCGAGGCGCGGCGCTTCGGCGTCGATCGCACCGAGTACTGGGACCAGCGCACGATCGGCGGTCGCTTCGGGGCGACGGGCCTCGACGGCGACGCGCCGGCCGCCACCTTCGACCCGGCGTGCGCCCGAGTGCATCCTGCCAAGCTCGTGCGGGGCCTCGCCGACGTCGTCGAGGCCATGGGAGTCGCGCTCTTCGAACGCACGGAGGTACTCGACTGGTCTGCCGGCAGGGTGCGGTTCCGCGGGGTCGACGGCGGCGCAGAGGGCGTGGTCTCGGCCCGGCACATCATCATCGCGCTCGAGGGGTACGGGGCACGACTGCCTCGGGCGCGCCGACGCGTCGTGCCCATCCACTCCCTGATGATCGCCACGGAGCCGCTGCCCGACGACGTGTGGGACGAGATCGGCATCGAGCACGGCCAGACGTTCAGCGACTACCGTCACCTGCTCGTGTACGGGCAGCGCACGGCCGACAACCGCTTCGCATTCGGCGGTCGCGGAGCGCGCTACCACTGGGGCAGCGCGATCGGCCCGGAGCTCGAACGTGACGAGCGCGTCTTCGAGCACCTGCACCGCGCGTTGCGCGATCTCTTCCCGGCGGTGGGCGGGGCCCGGGTGACCCACCAGTGGGGCGGGCCGCTCGGGATCGCCCGCGATTGGCACGCCACCGCCAGCTACAACCCACGCACCGGGGTCGGGTACGCCGGAGGGTATGTCGGCGACGGGCTCTCGACGACGAACCTGGCCGGGAGAACCCTCGCCGACCTCGTGCTCGGCCGCGACTCCGACCTCGCGCGACTGCCATGGACGAATCACCGTTCACCACTCTGGGAGCCGGAGCCGCTGCGATTCGCGGGGACGAACCTCGGCGTGCTCGGCACGGCGTTCGCCGACATCGAGGAGCGCGTCACGAGGCGGCCGTCGCTCACTGCTCGCCTGATCGGGCCGTTCACGGGGCACTGACCGGCCTCATCGCAGCCGGCTCGGGCTCTGCGAACGCCCATTCCGGCAACGCCCCGCTGCCGATGAACTGCGACAGCAGCCCCG
>DASUVU010000278.1:0-4318 GCA_036378815.1 Agromyces sp.
ACATCGGCCGCCCCGACGCATGGGAGGTGCAGGGCCGCGGCGAGCTGGCGCTCGCGATCCTCGTGGAGCAGATGCGCCGTGAGGGCTTCGAGCTCACCGTCGGAAAGCCGCAGGTGGTGACCAAGACGATCGACGGCACGGTGCACGAGCCGTACGAGCACCTCACGATCGACGCACCCGAGGAGTACCTCGGCGCGATCACGCAGCTGCTCGCCGCTCGAAAGGGCCGCATGGACAACATGGCCAACCACGGCACGGGCTGGGTGCGCATGGAGTTCATCGTGCCGAGCCGCGGGCTCATCGGCTTCCGCACCGAGTTCCTCACCATCACGCGTGGCACCGGCATCGCGAACGCCATCTCGCACGGGTACGGCGAGTGGGCGGGCACGATCATGACGCGCAGCAATGGCTCGATCGTCGCGGACCGCGCCGGCGTCGTGACGCCATTCGCGATCATCGCACTCCAGGAGCGCATGACGTTCTTCGTGAACCCCACCGAGGAGGTCTACGAGGGCATGGTCATCGGCGAGAACTCGCGCGGCGACGACATGGACGTGAACATCACGAAGGAGAAGAAGCTCACGAACATGCGTTCGTCGACGGCCGACACCTTCGAGTCGATGACGCCCCCGCGCCAGCTGACCCTGGAGGAGTGTCTGGAGTTCGCGCGTGAAGACGAGTGCGTCGAGGTCACCCCTGAGAAGGTGCGAATCCGCAAGGTCGAGCTCGATCAGACGGCCCGCGCCCGTCTCGCCTCGCGCCTCAAGAAGCAGGCCTGAGCAAGAAGACCGCCTGATCAGGGTTTTCATGCGGGGGCTGAGTGTCGATCCTTGTCCGGTGCCGAGTACCTCGAGCGCGTCGATTCGAATGCATGGTTCTCGGGACTCTCCCAGATAACGGATCAATAACGGAGGAACCTCCCAGACTGGATGCGTACGGTAGCCGGGTTGCCCGAAACCCCGACGAAGGTCGGGATTGCCCGAAGCCCCCGACACAGATACGTAACGCACCGAATTGACTTCCCCCAAGCATGGCCGCCGCGCGGCCGCTCCAGTTCCTGCCCGCTTCAGCATCCGCCGCGGCCGTAAGGCCTCAGGCACCCGAAAGGCCCCCCGCACTCGTACGGTCGCCTCCGATTCGACTCGGACGTCGACGGCGCCCGTTGCGTCGACGCGCCCCACGACGACGCCCCGCCGTCGCCAGGGCTCGGCTCGTCCCGCCTTCTCGGTGCTCGCGATGACCTTCGTCGGCGGGATGATGATCTCGACTGGCCTGCCGGCCCTCGCGGTCACCGCGAACGAGGCCGAACCGCGAGCATCGGTGTATGCGCCGGTCGAGGACTCGATCTCGTACGAGCCGCAGCAACTCGCGGTTTCGAGCGAGGCGAAGATGAAGACCCTCTCGACGGAGAACTACGCCGTCGAGGCGGCGCCGCCGCCCATCGTTTCGGAGGTCGCCGGCGTCGGGAGTGTGTCCGTCGTGAAGTCCGGCCTCGTCGTCTGGCCCGTGGTGAGCTGGGAGAAGCGCGCGTCGGGCTTCGGCCCCAGGGACGCGCCCTGCGGCGGGTGCTCGACGTTCCATGACGGCATCGACTTCAATCCCGGAAACGGCACGCCCGTGATGTCGATCGCCGACGGTGTCGTCGTGCTCGCCACCGAGAACGGCGGCGGCCTCGGCGTCAACGTCGAGGTGCAGCACAACATCGACGGCGAGCTCATCACGAGCTCCTACGCGCACATGCAGTACGGCTCGCTGGGTGTCTCGGTCGGCGACCAGGTGACCGCCGGTCAGCAGCTCGGCCTCGTCGGCACGACCGGTCAGTCGACCGGCCCGCACCTCCACCTCGAGATGTTCGGCGGCGACGGCGTGCGATTCGACGGCTTCGCCTGGCTCTCGGCGCGCGTCGGCTGACCCGGCGCGACCGGATCAGCTCTCGCTGAACCTCGGCTCCCGCTTCTCGAGGAACGCCGACACGCCCTCGCGCATGTCGTCGGTGCGGAACGCGTCCTCGAATCCCTCGACCTCGAGGCGCGACGCGACCTCCGTGGGCTGCCCGGCCGCGGCCACGAGCACGCGCTTGGCCAGGCTCACGGCGGTGGCCGAGTTCACTGCGATCGCCGCGATCGTCTCGCGGGCGCCGGCGAGCAGCGCGTCGCGGTCGTCGAACCGGCGTGCGACCAGCCCGGACGCGACGGCCTCCTCGATGCCGATCCGCCGGCCGGAGTAGATCAGTTCCTTCGCCCGGGCCGCGCCCACGGCGCGGGGGAGCCGCACGGTTCCACCGAACCCGGGGATGAGGCCGAGCTTCACCTCGGGCTGGCCGAAGCTCGAGGCATCCGTCGCATAGATGAGATCGCACGCCAGGGCCATCTCCAGTCCACCGCCGAGGGCGAACCCGTCGACGCACGCGATCACCGGCGCGGGGAACGCCTCGATCGCCGCGGCGACGCGATGGCCGAGCTCGGCGACCTCGGTCGCCTCCTCGGGCGTGCGCGACGCCAGGCCACGGATGTCGGCCCCGGCGACGAATGCGCGACCCCCGGCACCGACGAGGAGAACCCCGCGCGCCCCGCGCGGATCGTCGGCGAGCTCCGAGAACGCATGTTCGAGCTCGCTCAGCACCGACACGGAGAGGGCGTTCAGCGACGCCGGGCGATCGATCGTGACGACCGCGACCTGACCGTCGCGCTCCACGCGCACGGCGGCCTCGGGCTGGTCAGCGGTCTCGGCATGCGACATCCTCATCGATCCTCTCCGGTCGGCCATCGCCGTCGGGCTCCACGCTACGGCATGGCCGTCGGTCGCCACGCGCGAGTAGACTCCGAGCGGATGCCGCGGCCACTCGTCTCGCGCCCACCTCCTGCCGATCGATCGAGGAGCCCCTCATGCCCACCATCACGGCCCGTTCCCGCCTGGCGATCGCAGTCGTGATCGCGGGCACATGCGCCTCCCTCCTGACCGCCTGCAATCCCGTCGACGCGGTGAACCAGGGCGTCGAGGAGGCGATCGAAAGTGCAACCGGGGGCGATGTCAGCGTCGGTGAGCTGCCAGAGGACTTCCCCGATTCCGTCCCGCTCATCGAGGGCGACGTCTCGGTCGGTGGTGCCGGCGGCACGAGCGGAGCCGACGGATGGTTCGTCGTGGTCACCTCGACGGCCGCCGACCCGGTCGCCGACGCGATCGCCGCACTCGAGGCCGCGGGATTCACGCGCGACCAGTCGATCGCCGGTGAAGGCGCATCGCTCTACACGAACGACGAGTACACGGTGCTGCTCCTCGGACGTGGGGAGATGGTCTCGTATACGGTCTCGCCGAAGTCGTGAGCGGCCGCACCGCCGCGTTCTCGCCCGGCCGTCTCGGGACGTACGCGGTCGCCCTCGTGATCGGCCTGGTCTACGGTGCGGTCGCGACGATCGGCCATCGGCAGGTCATCCGCATCGGCGACGTCGCGATCCCCTGGGGGCTCGTCGCGGCGCTCGCGGGTGTGCTCGCGCTGCTGCTGGGAATCCGCCTCGTCGCGGGTGGTCGCGCGACCGCCGCCGCCGCCGCCGTCGGAGTCGTGGGCGCCGTGGCGCTGCTGACCCTGCCCGGCTTGGGTGGGTCTGTGCTGATCGCCGGCGATGTGACCGGCACGGTCTGGTCGATCGGCCCCGCCCTCATCGCCGTGCTCGTGATCGCGTGGCCGAACCTGCCGGTCCCCGCGCGCGACGAGGCATGACTCGCGCGACGAAGCATAGACTGGAGATCCAGCCCCGAAAGGACAGCGAGCCACCGTGACCTATGTCATCGCCCTGCCGTGTGTCGACGTCAAGGACCGGGCCTGCATCGACGAATGCCCGGTCGACTGCATCTACGAGGGTGAACGGATGCTCTACATCCACCCCGACGAGTGCGTCGACTGCGGTGCCTGCGAGCCTGTCTGCCCCGTCGAGGCCATCTACTACGAAGACGACCTGCCCGAGGTCTGGGCCGATTACTACAAGGCGAACGTCGAGTTCTTCGACGACATCGGCTCCCCGGGCGGTGCTGCGAAGGTCGGCGTGATCCCGAAGGACCACCCCATCGTCGCCGACCTGCCTCCGCAGGTGCACTGAGCATGGCGCTGGGCGCCCTGCCCGACTATCCGTGGGACCTCATGGTGCCGTACCGCCAGCGGGCGGCGGCCCATCCTGACGGAATCGTCGACCTGTCGATCGGGTCGCCGGTCGACCCCACGCCCGACATCGTGCGCGCCGCGCTCGCCGAGGCGAGCGATGCCCACGCGTACCCGCAGACGATCGGCACGCCGGCCCTGCGTGCGGCGATCGTCGAGTGGTTC
>DASUVU010000279.1:0-14702 GCA_036378815.1 Agromyces sp.
GGCGTGCCCGCCACCGTCGAGAACGCGCTGCCGTACCCGGTGACGGTCATCGTCGACGTGAACCCCTCGAACGGCCGCCTCATCGTCGAGGATCGCGTCGAGGTCACGGTCGAGCCCGAATCCCGCAGCACGGTCCGCGTCCCGGTCGCCGCCGGCGTCGGCAATGGCGAGGTCTCGCTTGCGGTGTCGCTGTCCTCTCCCTCGGGCGTGCCGATCGGCACCACCGTGACCATCCCCGCCAACGTACAGGCCGACTGGGAGGGCCTCGGCGCCGCCATCCTCGCCGCGATCGTCGTGCTCGTGTTCGGCATCGGTCTCTGGCGCAGCATCCGACGCCGCCGTCGCGAGCGCGCCGCGAAGACGACGGATGCCGCAGCCGAGCCCACCGAGACGAAGACGACGGATGCCGCAGCCGAAGCACCCCGAACCGTCGACGCCGGCCCCGCGGCATCCGCTGACCTCGACGCCGGCCCCGCGGCATCCGCTGACCTCGATGCCGGCCCCGCGGCATCAGCTCGCTCCGAGACAGACGAACCGACGGATGCGCACCGTGACTGACCGCGATCGCATCGGCCGCGCCAGCTTCTTCCTGGCCTCGGGCACCATCGTGTCTCGGCTCCTCGGGTTCGTGAAGGCGATCGTGCTCGCGGCGGCGATCGGCGTGGTCGGGTCCACCTCCGCCGACGCGTTCGCCGTGGCCAACGGCCTGCCGAACACCGTGTACGTCATCGTGGCCGGCGGCGTGCTCTCGGCCGTGCTGGTGCCGCAGATCGTGCGCGCCAGCACGAACTCCGATGGGGGCAGCGCGTACATCAACAAGCTGCTCACGCTGGCGCTGGTCGTGATCGGCGCCGCCACCCTGCTCGCGACCGCGCTCGCGCCCGTGCTCACCTGGATCTACGCCGGATCGAATCCCGAGATCCTGCCGCTGGCCGTCGCCTTCGCGTGGTGGTGCCTGCCGCAGATCTTCTTCTACGGGCTCTACACATTGCTCGGCGAGGTGCTGAACGCCCGACGCAGCTTCGGCCCGTTCACGTGGGTGCCCGTGCTCAACAACATCGTGGCGCTCGCGGGCCTGGTGGTGTTCGGCCTGCTGTTCGGCTTCGATCCCGACGGCACCCGAACCGTCGACGACTGGGATCCGCTCATGGTGGCCGTGCTCGCGGGGTCGGCGACGCTCGGCATCATCGCGCAGGCGGTCGTGCTGTTCTGGTTCTGGCGTCGCATCGGACTGCGCTACCGTCCCGACTTCGCCTGGCGCGGGGTCGGGCTGGGTGCCGCGGGCCGCATGGCCGGATGGACGTTCGGGATGCTGCTGCTCACCACGTTCGCCGGCATCGTGCAGACGCAGGTCGTGCTGCTGGCGTCGGGGGCCGGCGCCTCGCTCGCAGCGATCGACAACGCCTGGCTGGTCTTCATGCTCCCGCACTCGGTGATCACCGTCTCGATCGCGACCGCCTACTTCACCCGGATGAGCGAGCACGCTCACACCGGGGCGCTCGACCGGGTCCGTGACGACTTCTCGAGCGCCGTCAGGGGCGTGAGCGTCATCCTCGTGCTCGCCGCGGCCGTGCTGATCGTGGTGGCCTACCCGTTCGCGGCCGTATTCCAGCCGGGGCTCGAACGTGCGTCGGCCCTCGGCAACGTGATCATCGCCTTCGCGATCGGCCTCGTCGGGTTCAGCATCCTGTTCGTGACCCAACGCACCTTCTTTGCACTCGGCGATACCCGAACCCCGTTCTTCTTCACGCTCTTCCAGGTCATCGTCTTCTCGGCGGCGGCCCTCGGGTGCATCCTGCTGCCGGTGCAGTGGATCGCGGTCGGCGTTGCACTTGCGACGACGCTCGCGGGCACCGCCCAGATGCTGCTGGCGCTCGTGCTGCTGCGCCGCAAGCTCGGACTGCTCGAGGGTCGACGCATCGCCCTGAGCCTGCTGCGCGACATCGGTGCGGTCCTGATCCCCATCGCCGCCGGCGTCGCACTGCTCGTCGCCCTCGGCGGCACGACCGCCGGCGGTTTCGCGATCGCCGACCGCAGCGGCGCCATCGTGTCGATGGTCCTCATCGGCGTCGTCATGGCGTCCCTGTACTTCGCGGCGCTCTGGCTTCTGCGCTCTCCCGAGCTGCGCGGGTTCGCCGCGCCGTTCCTCGCGCGGCTTTCCAAGCGGTGAAAGGGCCGCCCGCCCTCGGAATACGCGGCACCTAGACTGTGTTTCACACGTCGAGGCATGCGTTGCGACGGATGCCCCAGATCATCAGCAACGACGGGAGCGGGTTTGCGCGACATCATCATCATCGGTTCGGGCCCGGCCGGATTCACGGCCGCGATCTATGCCGCCCGTGCTGAGCTGAAGCCGCTCCTGATCGCGAGCTCCGTCGAGATCGGCGGTGAGCTCATGAACACCACCGAGGTCGAGAACTTCCCCGGGTTCCCCGACGGCATCATGGGCCCCGACCTGATGGCCAAGTTCCAGGCGCAGGCCGAGCGGTTCGGCACCGAGGTCGTCTATGACGACGTCGTCGAGCTCGAGCTCGACGGCCCGGTGAAGCGAGTCAAGCTCGGCAGCGGCGAGGTGCACGAGGCATCCGCCATCATCTACGCCACCGGCTCCGCCTACCGAAAGCTCGGCCTGCCCGAGGAGGAGATCCTGTCGGGCCACGGCCTCTCGTGGTGCGCCACGTGCGACGGCTTCTTCTTCAAGCAGAAGACGATCGCGGTCGTCGGCGGCGGCGACTCGGCGATGGAGGAGGCGACCTTCCTCACGCGCTTCGCCGACAAGGTCTACGTGATCCACCGTCGCGAGTCGCTGAAGGCCTCGAAGATCATGCAGCAGCGCGCCTTCGACAACGAGAAGATCGAGTTCATCTGGAACGCCGAGGTCACGCAGATCCACGGCACCGACCAGGTCACCGGCGTGACGCTGCGCGACACCGTGACGGGCGAGCTGCGCGCGCTCGACCTCGACGGCCTGTTCGTCGCGATCGGCAACGACCCGCGCACCCACCTCGTGCACGGCAAGCTCGAGCTCACCCGCGAGGGCACCATCCACGTCGAGGGTCGCTCGTCGCGCACCTCGGTTCCGGGTGTGTTCGCCGCTGGCGACGTGATCGATCCGTTCTACCGTCAGGCCGTCACGGCGGCCGGTTCGGGCACGGTCGCGGCGCTCGACGCCGAGCACTACCTGGCTGCCCTCGAAGAGGCGCCCTCGCCCGAGATCGCCGAGATCGCCGCCGAGGCCATCGAAGAGGCCTCTGCCGTCGAGAACTTCGCTCGCGTCCGCTGAGCCGCCGCTCGCGGCGACCGCGCGACATCCGCTTCACCTGAAGGAGAAACGCTATGACTGCACGTGCAGTGACCGAGGCCACCTGGGAGCAGGAGGTCATGAACAACGAGAAGGCCGTCTTGGTGGACTTCTGGGCCGAGTGGTGCGGACCGTGTCGCATGGTGAGCCCGATCCTCGACCAGATCGCGACCGAGCACGCCGACAAGCTCGACATCGTCAAGCTCAACGTCGACGAGAATCCGCAGCTCGCGATGAAGTACCAGATCACGGCGATCCCCGCGTTCAAGGTGTTCGAGAAGGGCGAGGTCGTGAAGACCGTCATCGGCGCGAAGCCGAAGCCCGCGCTCGAGGCCGACCTCGCCGCCTACATCTCGTAGCCGGCTGCCTCGCGAACTCGAGACCCGCCCGGTGCAGACCGGGCGGGTCTTTCGCGTATCGCGGCGCAATTAGCATTGAACTCTGAGCAGAACGGAAGCGACGTGACCTCTGACGGCGTCCCTCAGCGGACCGGCAACAATCTCGACCCGTGGTACGCGAATTACGCCGAGCGAGCTGCCGGGCTGGCCGCCTCCGAAGTCCGTGCCCTCTTCGCCGTCGCTTCTCGGCCCGAGGTGGTCTCGCTCGCGGGCGGCATGCCGTTCGTGTCGGCGCTGCCCGAGGATCTCATCGTCGACTCGATGGAACGGGTCATGCGAACGCAGGGCCCGACGGCGCTGCAATACGGCTCTGGCCAGGGCATTCCAGCGTTGCGTTCGCACATCCTCGAGGTCATGTCGCTCGAGGGGATTCGCGGTTCGGTCGACGACGTGGTGACCGCCACCGGATCGCAGCAGGCGCTCGACCTCGTCGCCAAGCTGTTCATCGACCCGGGCGACGTCATCCTCGCGGAGTCGCCGAGCTACGTCGGAGCGCTCGGCGTGTTCCGCTCGTATCAGGCGAGCGTCGTGCACGTCGCCATGGACGAGGACGGCCTCATTCCCGAGGCGCTTCGCGAGACGATCGCCCACCTCCGCGGCCAGGGGCGTCGCATCAAGTTCCTCTACACGATCCCGAACTTCCACAACCCGGCGGGCGTGACGCTTGCTGGATCCCGGCGACCCGAGATCCTCGAGATCTGCCGACAGAACGAGATCCTGATCCTCGAGGACAATCCGTACGGACTGCTGCACTTCGACGAGCCCGCGCCGAACGCACTGCGCTCGCTCGACCCCGAGGGCGTCATCTACCTCGGCTCCTTCTCGAAGACGCTGGCGCCGGGCTTCCGCGTGGGATGGGCTCTCGCACCGCACGCCATCCGCGAGAAGCTCATCCTCGCGGCCGAGTCGGCCATCCTGTCACCGAGTTCCTTCAGCCAGCTCGTGGTCTCGGAGTATCTCTCCACCGCGGACTGGCGCGGTCAGATCGACACGTTCCGGGGGGTCTATCGCGAACGGAAGGACGCGATGGTCGAGGCGTTGGAGGAGCATCTTCCCCAGCTCAGCTGGACGAATCCCAATGGCGGGTTCTACGTCTGGGTCACCATGCCCGATGTGCTCGACTCCAAGCAGATGCTTCCTCGCGCTGTTCGCGAGCTCGTCGCCTACACGCCGGGCACGGCGTTCTTCGCCGATGGCCGAGGGCGCCACGCCATGCGCCTGTCATTCTGCTACCCGACTCCCGATGCCATCCGCCTCGGGATCCGTCGCCTCGCCACCGTCGTGAACGGCGAGCTCGACCTCCTCGACACGTTCGCGGGTACCGGCACCCTCCGGCTTCCGCCCAGTCCCGGCTACGACTCCGCTCCGCCATCCGACCTCAAGTAGGAGAGACCCCAGATCATGAGCGATTCCAGCGGTCTGTACATTGTCGTCCTGGCGGGCGGGATCTCGCACGAACGCGACGTCTCATTACGTTCCGGCCGCCGGGTCGCCGATGCCCTCTCCGCAGCCGGCCATCGCGTCGTGCTTCGCGACCCCGATGCCGGTCTCTTCCCCTTCCTTGCGAGCGAACGACCCGATGTGGTCTTCCCTGCGTTGCACGGCTCCTCCGGCGAGGACGGTTCGCTGCTCGACCTCCTGCGCGCGCAGGGCATGCCGACGGTCGGTCCCAGCGGCGCCGCGGCCCGACGGGCCTGGTCGAAGCCCGTGGCGAGTTCGCTCGTTTCGAGGGCTGGAGTCCAGGTGCCCGAGTCGGTCGTGCTGTCGCATGAGGCGTTCCGCGAGCTCGGCGCCGCGAGCGTCCTCCGGGTGGTTCGCGAGGCGCTCGAGGGTGACGTCGTCGTCAAGCCCGAGGCCGGGGGCTCCGCGCAGGGTGTCACCATCGTGGACGATCCCGAGAACCTGCCTCGCGCAATGGTCGAGGCCTTCACGTATGCCGAGGTCGCGGTCGTCGAGCGCCGCATCCTGGGCACCGAGCTCGCCGTCGCCGTCGTCGACACGGGTGACGGCCCTCGAGCCCTCACACCCGTTGAGATCGAGCCGACGACGGGCATCTACAGCTTCGAGGCGCGCTACAACGCCGGCGAGACGACGTTCTATGCGCCCTCGCGCCTCGATGACGACATCATCGAGGCAGTGGTGGATGCCGCAATACTCGCGCACCGAACGCTCGGCCTGCGCGAACTCTCGCGCGTCGACTTCATGGTCGACGCCGAGGGAACGCCCTGGTTCCTCGAGGCGAACGTGATCCCCGGACTCACGGAGACGTCATCGGTGCCGCTCGCGATCGAGGCTTCCGGCACGGATGCCGCGACGGTGTACGACTCGCTCGCACGCGCCGCACTCGCGCGCGGCGCGTAGCACGCGCGGTCGCTGGCGGTTGCCGCCGACCCGCGTCACGTGTCGTCTCGGATCAGACGCCTTCGAGCTCTTCGCCCAAGTCGCTCAGGATGCGACGAAGGTCTTGAACCGTGGCGAAATCGATGCTGATCTGCCCTTTCCGTGCGCCGAGAGCGATCCGGACGCGGGTGTTCAGGCGGTCTCCGAGCCGCGCCGCAAGGTCGTCGAGGAAGTCCTGACGCTTGCCGGCAGCGGGCTTCGCCCGCGCGGGCTTGGGCTCGGCGGTAGCCAACGCTTCTGCCGCGCGAACCGACAACTCCTCGTTCACGATCCGGTCGGCGAACTGCTGCATGCGCTCGGGGTCGTCACCGATGGCGAGGATCGCCCGCGCGTGGCCGGCAGTGAGCACGCCCGCGGCGACTCGCAGCTGGACGGGCTCCGGCAGCTTGAGGAGGCGAAGGGTATTGGAGATCTGGGGGCGCGAACGCCCGATGCGTGCGGCGAGCTCCTCCTGCGTGATGCCGAAGTCGGCAAGGAGCTGCTGATACGCGGATGCCTCCTCCAGCGGATTCAGCTGTGACCGATGCAGGTTCTCCAGCAGCGCGTCCCGAAGCATCGCATCATTGGCCGTGTCCTTGATCACCGCGGGAATCGTCGCGAGGCCGGCGGCCTTCGTGGCGCGGAGGCGCCGCTCGCCCATGACGAGCTCGAACTTCCCCAGCATGTCGGGATGCGGACGCACGACGATCGGCTGGAGGACACCGAATTCCTTGATGCTGTGGATCAGTTCAGCAAGGTCGTCGGGGTCGAAGTTGCTTCGGGGTTGTTGAGCATTCGGCACGATGGTGTCTGGGTCGAGATGTGCGAGATGCGCCCCCGGAACGGTGAGGAGCCCCTCGGCCGCCGCCGCCTGTTCCACCGCAGCGATCGCCGTGGCTGGGGTGGATTCCGCGTCGGGGAAGAATACGTCGACCGGACGAGCGGAGCGGGTCCCATCGTCTCCACTCGGAATCAGCGCGCCGATGCCTCGGCCGAGTCCGGTTCGTTTGGTTGCCATCTGTTTCGACTCCTCGGGCTATGCTGCGCCGCGCCGAGCGATCTCGGCTGCGGCCTCTCGATACGACAATGACCCGCTGGACGCGTAGTCGTAGGTGATCACGCTCTGTCCGTAGCTGGGGGCTTCGGAGACGCGGACGGACCTCGGGATGATCGTCTCGAGGGTTTGGGCAGGGAAGTGGTTGCGAACCTCTTGGGCGACTTGTTGCGCCAGGTTCGTGCGGGAGTCGTACATCGTGAGCAGGATGGTCGACAGCCGAAGGTCGGCATTCAGGTGCTTCTCGATGAGCTCGATGTTGCTCAGCAACTGCGACAGGCCCTCGAGCGCGTAGTACTCGCACTGTATGGGAATGAGCACCTCACGAGCCGCGACGAACGCGTTGATCGTCAGGAGTCCGAGGGATGGCGGGCAGTCGATCAACACGTAGTGGTATGGATCCTGCATCGAGGCCAGGTGTGCGTTGAGCGCCCGCCGGAGCCGTTGTTCGCGAGCGACCAGCGAAACGAGTTCGATCCCCGCGCCGGCAAGGTGAATGGTGGCCGGAACGCAGTCGAGGGCTCGGTGCTCGGTGGACGGCCGAATGACCTCGGCGAGTGGAAGATCGGAGACGAGCACCTCATAGACGCTCTGCTGGTCGGAGCGATGATCGACGCCGAGGGCGGTCGATGCGTTGCCCTGCGGGTCCAGGTCGATCACCAGCACGCGTGCACCTGTGCGGGCCAGTGCAGCCGCGAGGTTGACGGCCGTGGTGGTCTTGCCCACACCCCCCTTCTGGTTGGAGATCGTGAGTATGCGAGTCTCGGGCGGAAGCGGGAGCGGCGTCTCGTCGAGGGCGATCCGTCGTCGCGTCTCGTCGGCGAGTTCGTCAGCCAGGGGAGTTCCTCCAAAGTCGGCGGATGTTTCACGTGAAACGGAAGGCGTCAGCTGACGGGTCTCGTTGTCGACTCGGTGCTGCTGGGACGCCGCGGGATGGACGGTATCGCCTGGAACCGTTTCATGTGAAACATCCCGCATCAGTGGCCGTGTTCGATCGTCGAGTGGGGTCGTAAGGTCCGTCGTCGTGTCAACGTCGTCTTCAGGATGCGTTTCACGTGAAACCGCCTGCGACTGCGCTCCCGTGGCGAGGTCGAGCGACGTTGCCGGGGACGACGATCGCGTCGGCGTATCTTCGACGGCAACCTCACTCATCGGCCGAACGGGAACGTCTGCCGCCGCCGCGGCGACCGTGAGCGTCGATGAGGATTGCCGACTGTCGGACTCGACCACGTCGAGATGCGGTCGCTGGGACGCTGGCGGGTCGCCGATGGCGGCGCCGGTCGTCCCGTGCGGTTCGACGGCTGTCGTCGGCACCGGGGTGGTTTCGACCACTACGGGCGGCGCCACTGGGGTCGGGCCTGCAAGGGATGTCGGCTCCTGCCCCGGGCTGGTCGCGGCCGCCGCGGGCTCGTCCGTCGACTCGGCCGGGTCGCGGGGAACGTCGGCCCGCGCATCCGACGGACGCTCAGCGGCGGAGTCACCCACGATCTCGCGGATGAGATCTTCAAGCAAGGCGTCAGGAGGCGGCGGGGTGGTGTGGAGGGATCGAAGCGGTTCGACCTCCCCGGTCAATGCAGCCGCCGTCTCGGCATCCCAATCGATCCTCGAGAATCCGCGAGTGGTGTGCTCGTCGCCCTGGGGCGGGGGGTCACTGACCACGGCCTCCTGATCGGGCGGCCCGGTGTCTGGAGCGGGCACGCGATGCCCGGCGTCGGGCAGCGGCGCAGGGGGCGTGCTCTGGGTCGACGGAGCGTTCATCGCGGCCGGCGAGCCCTCGGCGACGAGTGGCACCGAATCAGGCGGCCTCTGCGCAACGGTTGAAGCGGATTGGACCGGCGGTTGACCGTCGGCGGGAAAGGCGGGGGACGGTAGGGGCCGCTCGTCGACCGAACCGGCGTGAACTGTGGGACCAGGATCCTGATCGACGGGTGAAGACGCCTGCGTCGTGCTCGATGTTGCTTCGGGTTGGGGCTGGGGCTGGGTACGCCTGCGGTGAAACCATCCGCGTCCTCCGCCCTGTGCCATAACCCACTACTCCAATCCTGCGATCTCGCGACGACCGCGAGAACACCTACCGGTGCCGAGGCGCAGGACAAGCCTAACGGCCACCGGCGACTGCACGATCGCGCGCAAGCGCGTTCCGCGCAATGCGGGGAGAGATCTCGTTGGGGAGGACGTGTTTCACGTGAAACGGCGCCCCGCTCACCACGAATACGTTGGGCAATAGCCGAGCACTCGGGACCATTCGAGTAGACTCACTCCGCTATCGGACGCCTCGGAGTGTCGTTGGAGACGCGGTTGCCCTCAGCGGGGTGCACCGAAATGAGCGCAGTCCCACGCCATTATCACTTCCCGCGTTCCGCATGAGGACGTCCACCGCGAGCTGCGCCCAGCGAGCCCGAGAAGCGAGGGGGGTCTTCAATGCGGCGGCCAAGACCCGCGGAAAGATCCAGCGCGGGCCGGGCCGCGCTGCTGATGAATGCGTGGGATCCGCGCCGGTACGGGGCGTTTCACGTGAAACCTCCAATTGGGAGCTGCGGCCGAAGAGGCGAGGGTATGTTCAACGCTGCAGCGCCAGGCCCGCCGACGGCTCCCGGGGCGCGCAATGCGGGCGGAAGCGCGCAAAGTACGGCGCGCTACATGCAAACCCCAGCGTGAGCTGCGGGCCCAATGCGCCGCGCCGAAGGCTCCGGGCGCGGGTTGGGCTGCGGGGCAGATCAATACGGGCGCAACCGTGCCGGGTACGCCGCGTTCACGTGAAACTGCGCACGTCGTGCGCGCGTCTCTGAGCCTCCCGTCGTGACGGGAGGCGTGCCGACGTCTGCATAGCTGCGGCTCGCGCAGATACCCGCCGCCACCCGCTTCGATGCCAGGCGTGGTTGTCTGAAGGGGACGGCGATCCGTTACAGGTCCCCGGACAGCGACGCATCGGCGGTCGACGCCTGTCGTGCAGGGTGGGTCAACGCGTGTCGGCTCGGTCGTGACGATGGAACTCCAACTGGGCACTACCGGGAGCCCTGCGAGTGCCGGTCCCGGATGCAGCAGACGGCGACCCCATCTTCTCGGCGCCCTTCCGGCGGTTCCAACGTCGCCGTGGCTCCTGCGGGTGCAGCCCGCGTGGAGGTGTTCGGCCAGACGTCGTGCCGCTGGTGAGGCGTGCCCCGGGTCCGGCGGCGACTGGATGCTGGAGACGTCAGGTCGGTGATCGGCCGCACTCCAACCGTTTCCGGCCGCGGCACTGTCATAGTTCCGGCCCGCGTGGGCAGCATCCGCCCGGTCATCCATGCCGCGGGCGAGCCACGGAGATGGGGTTCGTCGGTCACCGCAGGTCGGCGACGTACTGAGGTGGTCGTATGGTCCCGGGGCCCGGCCCCCGCGCGACCGGATTGCGGCCCGCTCGCCTCATCGTCGGCCCAGGTGAGGCGGTGAGCTTCCCATGCGATCCATGGGTTGCGCCACTACATTGCGGCCGACGACCTGGGGTGATCGAAAAGCCCGTCGGGTGCGCCTGGGCTTGGTGGCTGCACAGTCGAGGCGGTGCCGCACCAAATGCACTCATCCGCGTTTCACGTGAAACGCCCACTCGAGCGGCCGTCCAACGAGCCCATGTAGCGACTGCCTGTTCGATTCTGCCGCCAGAGCCGCCGCAGGTTCCGGGTGCGGGGCAGCGCTCCAGCAGGCCGAGCGTCAGCGCAGATCGTGGGCGCGCGACGGAGCAGGAGAATCGCTCTACCGCTCGCCGACGGTCGCCCGGAACACGCGCGTGACTTCGGCCTCGGGCATCACACCCTCGCCGAGCACCAGGACCTCGGGATCCAGCAAGCGGAACTTCCGCATCACCTTCTCGGCGGCAACAACCTCGTTATCGACGCCGGCTCCCTTCATCAACACGAGCTCTCCGCCGGGCCGGACCAGGGGAGCGGTGACGGGGATCAGCGTCCGGAGCGCGCTTACGGCCCGAGCGGTGACCTGATCGAGCTCACCGTTCAACTTGGATTCCTCGGCGCGGGCCCGCACGACATCGACGTTCGTGAGCTCGAGCTCATGCACCTGGCGCTCGAGCCACGCCACGCGGCGCTCCATCGGCTCGATGAGGGTGAATCGCACGTCGGGCCGAGTGATGGCCAACACGATGCCGGGAAGCCCGGCGCCAGATCCGACATCACCGACGCGACCGGCTCGTAGGAGTGGTGCGACCAGCGCGCTGTTCAGGATGTGGCGCGTCCAGAGGCGGGGGAGCTCCAAGGGTCCGATGAGGCCGAGCTCTTCGCCGTGACGCGCGAGCGCGTCGGTGAAAGCGCGGGCGCGATCGAGGTGGGATCCGAAGACCTCGGCCGCGACGAGCGGCTCGGATTCGAGTCCGTCGGTCATCGTTTCACGTGAAACGTCAAGATCGGCGGGCGCCGTCAGGCGCCGCGCGAAATCACGGTGTGTCGTTCCGAACCCTCGCCGCGCGACTCCGAACGGAATCCGCGCTCGCTCACCAAGTCGTGCACGAGCTTGCGCTCGTACGAGGACATCGGCGGCAACGCGGCCTCGGCGGCCCCGGCTTCGATTCGCTCGATGGAACGGCTGACCAATTGGGCGAGCTCATCGCGTCGCTGGTCCCGCGAGCCACCGATGTCGAGGATCAGCCGCGAGAACACGCCGGTCTTCGTCTGCACGGCCAAGCGGGTGAGCTCCTGAAGTGCGCTCACCGTCTCGGGCTTCGACAGCACGGTGATGTTCGCGCCCTCGCCGGCGTTCACCGAGACGTATGCCCGGCCGTTGCGAGCATCGATGTCGATGTCGCCGTCGAGATCGCAGATGTCGAGGAGCTCCTCGATATAGTCGGCGGCGATGTCGCCCTCCTGCTCGAGCTGAGCCAGAGATCGGTCATCGGTCTCGTGATGCACGTCGGTCATTCGCTACTTCCCGGTCTGCTTCTTCGCGCGAGCCTTGCCCATCGGCTGCTGGCGCTGCGTGGACTTCTTCTCTTCGACGACGATGGTGTCGGTGCCGCCCTTCTCCTCCACCACGAGCTTGCCCTTCTTGGCGAGACGAGCCTCGCGGGCCCGAGCGGCCTCGCTACCCGGCGTCGGCATGTTGCGAATCACGACGAACTGCTGCGCCATCGTCCAGAAGTTCGAGACGAGCCAATAGAACATGACGCCGATGGGGAACGCGACGCCCGAGAAGGCGAAGACGAGGGGGAGCAGGTACAACAGGATGCGCTGCTGCCGGAACATGGGGCTCGCCTTGGTCTCGGGCGACATGTTCTTGGACACGATCTGCAGCTGGGTGATGAACTGCGAGGCCGTCATCAGCACGATCATGACGGCGGCCACCACCATGGTCTGCCACGGCTGACCGCCGTTGTTCCAGGCCTGGATGAACGTCGAACTGAGCGGCGCACCGAGGAACACGGCGTGTGCGAACGAGTCGGCGAGTTCCTGGCTGAGCAGGCCGACGCCGGCCTGGTCGCGCACTGACGCGTCATTCAGCACCGAGAAGAGGCCGAAGAAGATCGGCATCTGCAGCAACAGCGGCAGACACGACGAGAGTGGGTTCGTGCCCGTGCGCTTGTACAGCTCCATGGTCTCGCGCGACATGGCCTCGCGCGAGAACTGGTCCTTCTTGCCCTTGTACTTGTCCTGGATCTTCTTGAGCTGCGGCGCCACCTCGAGCATGCGGCGCTGGCTCTTGATCTGGCGGACGAAGATCGGGATGAGCGCGGCGCGCACGACGAGCACGAGGCCCACGATCGAGAGCACCCACGTCACGCCCGCGTTCGGGTCGAGTCCGAGGAACGACCAGAACGAGTGGAACGCGACGAGGATCAGCTCGATGGCCCATTTGATGGGCCACAGGATGATGCTGATGATGTCCATTGGAGCGGGTCAGTCCTTTCGGGACGTGATGGGGGAGTGCTCGGGGCTCACGGCGTCGCGAGCGAGGGAGGTCACGGCATCCGTGTCGGCGGTGACCGGCGGGTGCGAGTGTCCGGCGTGCTGGTCGCCGACCGGCAGCGACGTCCTGCGGCGTCCGGACCGCGCGATGCCGGCGTGACGTCCGCGAGGACGTGAGGCCGACGCCCAGCCCGGCGGGATGACGAAGCCGAAGCGCGTCACGTGGAAGCGGCGACGAGCCGGCATCCGCACGTCGTCGACGCCGCCGGCCGACCACGGATTGCATCGCACGATCCGCCAGGCCGTGAGCGCCGACCCGACGACGAGGCCGCGGTGCTGCACCGAGCCGAGGCCGTACGCGGAGCACGTGGGGTAGTAGCGGCAGACGTCGCCGTAGAGGGGTGAGACGACCGCCCGATAGGCGCGGATGAGCAGCACGCCCGCGTTGCGGGGGAGGAGCCACACGAACCAGGCGAGGTCGCGCACGTCACGGCCCTTCTGCGGCGACCGCAGCCGGCGCTGCGGCGTGCGCCCGGCGACCGCTGCGGGCGACGGCGGTCGCGACATCCGCCCGAAGTGCGGGGTAATCGGCGCCCGCGGAGGTCGGCAGCGCACGCACCACGAGATCGACCGCGGTCAGTCCGCCGTCGACGAGTTCGCGACACGCCGCCTTGAGCCGGCGGCGCACGAGATTGCGGCGCACGGCCGAGCCGACCTTCTTGGAAACGATGAAGCCGAAGCGCGCGTCGGCGCCCGCCTCCGTGGAGCGGAGATAGCTCACGGAGTGGGCACCGGCGACCTTCGCACCTCGGCGCACGATGAACCGGTAGTCATCGGCGCTCGTGATGCGGTTGGCTTTGGCGAGCACCGAGGAACTTACGCGGAGAGTTCGGTGCGGCCCTTGGCGCGACGGGCCGAGAGGATGGCGCGACCGGCACGCGTGCGCATGCGGAGGCGGAAGCCGTGCTTCTTGGCGCGGCGGCGGTTGTTGGGCTGGAAGGTACGCTTGCTCATTCTTCTTCTCCGGCTTGGGATCTCCGCGCACGGACGCGTCACAGGTGCGTCGGCGGGAAAACTCGGTGCCCGAAAGGGCTGCGGTCAACTGATTAAAACTACGGCTTGCGGATGCCGCGGTCAAACCGAGGCGCACTCCTGACCTGACATTCTCCACCGATCCACAGCTTCGTGCCCGGACCGACACGCCGCGCGGCTCGTCGATCCTCGAATCGGCATTTGTCCGGGGCACTCCGATTCGCTAGCGTGTGAGACCAGTTATCCCCAGCCTGCACGGCGGAATTCCGCGCTTCTCGCAGCTTCGCTCACAGGCGGTGGAGAGCTGTGGAAACTTCACCTCGGGCCGCTCGACCTGTCGTTCGGGGGACGACGAGCGGCCGACCGACGGTGCCTTGAAGATTGCGGGGAGCAATGACCGAACAGCCCATTTCCGACACGTGGGCGACCGTCCTCGATCGGCTGTCGGACGATGAGGCGATCACGCCGATGCTCCAGGGGTTCCTGAACCTGGTCGAGCCGAAGGGCATCGCGGCGGGCACGTTCTACCTCGAGGTGCCGAACGACTTCACGGCGAGCATGCTCAACCAGCGCATGCGGGTCTCCCTCCTCTCGGCGATGAGCGCTGTGGATGCTCCGGCGCCGGTGACCTCCTTCTACGTCGTCGTGAA
>DASUVU010000280.1:0-4551 GCA_036378815.1 Agromyces sp.
AGCGGATGCCGCGGCCAGCTGAAGACCACGTCGGCGATCGACGCGGCGACGCGACGGTCTCGGAGGAAGTTCTGTCCGTGCTCGTGTCGGCCGCCGGTGACGGTCTCGGCGACCCGCGCACGACGGGAGGTCGAAGGTGAGGAAGGGGTGCGCATGTGCTGCTCCAGGTGTCGTCGATGACACCGGCACAGGGCGGAGGCGATCTGCGCGCAGGCGCGAAGCGACGCCGCACGGCCCGGCGCGGGCGGATGCGCCGGCACGGTCCGTGCGGCTCGGGGTCGGCGACGTGGCAGCGCGCGCTGCCACGAGCCGAGGCTCGATCGGGTGAGCGAGGAGGACGAGGCGGACCTGCCGTCAGGCAGTGCGCAGCCGAATCGATGCGTGCATGGCTCCTCCTTCGCGGACACCGCCGGCGAGCGGCCCGGACCAGTAGATGCAACCCGTCACGGTAGCAGGCGGCCTGCACGAGCACCACCCCGGCTCTTCCCGTCGCTGCCGACCGCCGCGAGAATGGGCTGATGGCCCCAGTCGTCCGGATCGTCCGCCGCGCCGTGGCGCCCCTCACGCGAACCCGCCTGTTCCGAGTGCTGGCGCCGGTCGTGCTGCCCGCGGCCGAGCGGGTGATGGCGCGGCTCACGGACGGGCGGGTGCAGCTCAGCGGACTGCTCGTCCCCTCGCTGGTGCTGCACTCGACGGGCGCGAAGTCCGGAGCGCCGCGCGACACCGTGCTGATGTACACGCCCGACGGGCGTGGCCGCGCGATCGTGGCCGGCACGACGTTCGCGCAGGAGCGACATCCCGGCTGGACCTACAACCTGCTTGCGCACCCCGATGCCTCGATCACCGTGCGCGGTCGGCGAATGCCGGTACGGGCGACCCTCATCGGCGACGACGAGCGGGAGTCGGCGTGGGCACGCATCGAGGAGCAGTGGCCGGGCTACCGCGCCTACGAACGCGATTCGGGGCGGGTGGTGCGGCTGTTCCGCATCCAGCCGGTCGCCGACGCGCATCGCACGTCGATGTGACGAGCGCGAGCCGTGATCATCGGGCCGGCCGGTGGCCCAGCGGGACCCGTGCGCCCGCCTCGGTGAGCAGGCGCACCGCACGGCGGATGGAAGGACTCTCCGCCATCGATCGGCGGTACGCGACGCGAACCTCGCGCACCTGACTGTGATCGGCGAGGGGTCGGGCGATCACGCCCTCGGGCATGACGGGCCGCCCGAGTCGGGGAACGAGGGAGATCGCCACGCCCTCGCGCGCGAGCTCGAGGAGGGAGCTGAAGTCGGGGTCCTCTGCGACGATCCTGGGCACCGCGCCCAGATCGGCGAAGATCCGCACGAGCGCCTCGTGGCAGATCGCCCCTTTCGGCGTACTCGCCCACGATTCGTCGACGAGGTCGGCACGTTCCAGTTCGTCGATGCCGGCGAGCGGATGCGAGGCGGGCAGCACGACATCCGCCTCGTCGAAGCAGACGTGCTCGGTCACGACATGCGAGGGTGCAGCGAGCGGCACGGAGTTCCAGTTGTGCACTACGGCGAGATCGACGACGCCGTTCGCGACCATGTCCATCGCCTCAACCGGGTCGACGCTCGTCACGGTCGCGATCACCGGGGTCTGCGCTGCACCGAGCTCGCGCAGCACCGGGCCGACGAGTCCGCGGGTCGCGGTGGAGAACGAGGCGATGCGAAGCGGCGCCGAAGCGGGGGAACCGCTCGCCGCGCGGGACTCGAGGCGTTCCAAGCCGTCGAGCAGTTCGCGGCCGTCGCCGGCCAGGGCGCGTCCCCGTTCCGTGAGGAGCACACCCCGCCCGCGGCGCTCGAGCAGGGTCGCGTCGAGCTCGCGTTCGAGCTTCTTCACCTGCTGCGACACGGCCGAGGGAGTGTACCCGAGCCGATCGGCCGCTGCGACGACGGATCCGGCCTGGTCGACCGCGATGAGGGCGCGCAGTCCCTGAAGATCGATCATGAAGAAATCGTACGTTGTTCACGTAAGGACTCGGAACTGGTACTGCATCGACTGCAGTGGAAGGCTGAACTGGTGACCCCAAAGCACCTCGCTCTCGGCCTTCTCGTCGCCCTCATCTGGGGCGTCAACTTCGTGGCGATCGACCTCGGCCTGCAAGACACCCCGCCCCTGGTGCTCGTGGCACTGCGCTTCGCGCTCGTGGCCGTGCCGCTCATCTTCTTCGTGCGCAGGCCGGCCGCGCCGTGGCGGGTGATCGCCGGCGTCGGCCTGTTCATGAGCGCGGGCCAGTTCGGCCTGCTGTTCACCGCGATGCACCTCGGCCTGCCGGCGGGCCTGGCGGCTGTCGTGTTGCAGTGCCAGATGGTCTTCACCCTCGCGATCGGAGCCTTCGTGCTGAAGGAGCGACCGAATCGCATGCAGATCATCGGCGCTGTCGTGGCGCTGGCGGGCCTCGCGGTCGTTGCCCTCGGTCGATTCGAGGGGGTCGGCGCAGTCGCCGGCGCCGCCGCGGTCGTGCCGCTCCTGATCTGTGTTGCCGCGGGCCTCAGTTGGGGCGTCGGCAACGTCATCGCTCGATCGGCCACGGGCGCGAGCGGATTCGGCATCGTCGTCTGGTCGGCGCTCGTTGTTCCCCTTCCGATGATCGGGCTGAGCATGCTCTTCGATGGTCCCGCCGCCGTGGGCGACGCGTTCACGACGATCGGTTGGCCCACGATCGTGAGCGTCGCCTTCACCGCCGGATTCGCCTCCCTGATCGGGTACTCGATCTGGAACATGCTGCTCGGCCGCTATCCGGCAGCGCTCGTGGCACCGTTCGCGCTGCTCGTGCCTCCCGTGGGCCTCGTCGCGGCCGCCCTCCTGCTCAGCGAGGTGCCGAACACCTTCGAGCTGTTCGGCAGTGCCGTGCTCATCGGCGGGGTGGCCGTCGGCCAGGTGCGTCGGCGCGCCACCGCCGCGGGGGGTACGCCGCATCCGATCTCCGGGGGTTCTCCCCATACTGGCCCGGTGCGCACGCTCGTACCGTGACGGCATGACCACGGGCACCGACCTCGCTCACCATCAGTCCGATCGCAAGAACGGCCCTGTTGCAGCGGGGCCGCCCACGGTTGCCACCCGGATCGGCTGGTCGTGGATCGTGCTGTCGTCGCTCGCCATCGCCGCCTTCGCGGTGGTTCCGTACCTCACCGCTTCGCTCGCCCAGCTGTCCGAGTCGGGCATGGGTCTCGCGGGCAACTACGCAGACCGGCCCGTCGTGATGCAGGCCGCGTTCTACGCGCACGTCGTCGCCGGCGGCATCGCGCTCGTCACCAGTCCGTTCCAGTTCTGGAGAGGTCTTCGCGACCGCCATCGCATGGTGCACCGCTGGACCGGGCGCGTCGGCCTCATCGCCATCCTGATCGCGGGCGTCGCGGGCCTCGTCATTGCGCCGTTCAGCCAGGCGGGATTCGTCGGGTTCTTCGGGTTCGGAAGCCTTGCCGTGCTCTGGCTCGTCACCGGCTGGAACGCGTACATCGCGATCCGTCGAGGGGATGTCGCGAGTCATCGCGCCTGGATGATGCGCACCTTCGCGCTGACGTACGCGGCGGTGACCCTCCGACTCTGGCTCGGACTGCTCATCGCGGTGCAGGCGGCGGGCGGGGCCTTCGACTTCGACTCGGCGTTTTCAAATGCGTACGCGGCCGTGCCGTTCCTCGCCTGGCTGCCGAACCTCGTCGTGGCGGAGTGGCTCATCCGGCGCCGCGGCCTTCCGTCGATCCGCATCAGCGGGCAAGTCGAGACGGCCTCGGTACCTCGGGTCTAGGCTCGGAGTATGTGCAGGAACATCCACACCCTCCACAACTTCGAACCCGGCGCCACCGACGATGAGGTGCACGCGGCCGCCCTGCAGTTCGTGCGCAAGGTGAGCGGTTCGACGAAGCCGTCGAAGGCGAACGCCGCCGCCTTCGACCGTGCAGTCGCCGAGATCGCCCACATCACCCGGCACCTGCTCGATGACCTCGTCACGACGGCACCGCCCAAGGATCGCGAGATCGAGGCGGCCAAGGCACGGGCGCGGGCCGAGAAGCGATACGCGACACTCAGCGCCTGACCCGCACGATGTGCGGCCGGTCGCGACCCTGTCGCGTGTCACCCCGGCACGGTAGCGTCGCACCCATGGCCGGCGATGCTGTCACTCTCACTGTTCCGGGTCCCCAGGGCGACCGCGAGGTGCGTCTCTCGTCGCCGAACCGGGTGATCTGGCCCCAGCCGGGCATCACGAAGCTCGAGCTCGCCGAGTACCTCGTCGCCGTCGGCGGGCCCTTCATCGAGGCGAACGGCGACCGGCCCGTGTCGCTCCAGCGGTTCCCCGAGGGCATCGACGGCGAGCAGTTCTTCTCGAAGAACCCGCCGAAGGGCGCGCCCGACTACGTCGACGCGGTCGAGGTGACCTACCCGAGCGGGCGGCACCATCCCCAGGTCGTCATCCGCGAGCCAGCCGCCGCGGTCTGGGCGGTGCAGATGAACACGGTGGTCTTTCACCCGTGGGCGTCGCGCGCCGATGCGACCGACCTGCCCGACCAGCTGCGCATCGACCTCGACCCCTAT
>DASUVU010000281.1:0-8072 GCA_036378815.1 Agromyces sp.
CGTCGTCGGGGTCGACGGTGTTCCATCCCATGTGCGGCAGCACGGCCGCCGGCAGCTCGGTGACGACACCCGGCCATTCGCCGAGACCCTCGGTGTCGACGCCGCGTTCGACGCCCCGATCGAAGAGCACCTGCATGCCCACGCAGATGCCGAGCACCGGGCGGCCCCCCGCGAGCCGGCGATCGATGACCGCGTCGCCGCGCACGGCGCGCAGCTGCTCCATGACCGCGCGGAAGGCACCCACGCCCGGGACCACGAGGCCGTCGGCCTCCATCGCGGCCGTACGATCGGCCGTGACCTCGACCTCCGCCCCGGCGCGCTCGAGCGCCTTGGCCGCCGAGTGCACGTTGCCCGAACCGTAGTCGAGCACCACGACGCGCTTGGCGCCCGTCACAGCGCACCCTTCGTGGAGGGGACTCCGGACACGAGCGGATCGAGGGACTTCGCCTGCCGGAACGCCCGCGCGAATGCCTTGAACTCGGCCTCGGCGATGTGGTGCGGGTCGCGGCCGCCGAGCACCGTGACGTGCACGGTGAGGCCCGCGTTGAACGCGATGGCCTCGAAGACGTGGCGCACCATGGAGCCCGTGAAATGGCCGCCGATGAGGTGGAACTCGAACCCGGCGGGTTCGCCCGCGTGCACGAGGAACGGTCGCCCCGAGATGTCGACGACGGCCTGGGCGAGCGCCTCGTCGAGCGGCACGAGGGCGTCGCCGTAGCGGGAGATGCCGCGCTTGTCGCCGAGCGCCTGGCGGATGGCCTGGCCGAGCACGATGGCGACGTCTTCGACGGTGTGGTGCACGTCGATCTCGATATCGCCGCGCGCCCGCACCGTGAGATCGGTCAGCGAGTGCTTCGCGAACGCGGTGAGCATGTGGTCGTAGAACGGCACGCTCGTCTCGATGTCGCTCGAACCCGAACCATCGAGGTTCAGCGAGAGGTCGATGCTCGATTCGCTCGTCTCGCGCTGGACACGAGCAGTGCGCGGTGCGCCGGCGGAGGTCATGTGACAATCCTATTCGCGGCTGTCTGGGCGACCACGGCGAGCGCCTCGAGGAATGCGGTGGTCTCGGCCTCGGTGCCGGCGGTCACCCTGAGGCATCCGGGCAGACCGATGTCGCGAATCAGGATGCCGCGTTCCAGCAGCGCCTCGAAGACGGCGTGCGGCTCGTCGACCCCGCCGAACAGCACGAAGTTCGACGCGCTCCGGTAGGGGTGGAACCCGAGGCGGGCGAGCTCGACGGAGATCCGATCGCGCTGGGCACGGATCTCGTCGACCATCGCCAGCATCTCATCGGCGTGCGCCAGGGCCCCCAACGCGGCAGCCTGGGTCAGGGCGGAGAGGTGGTACGGGAGGCGAACGAGCCGCAGCGCGTCGATGACGGCCGGATCGGCCGCGAGGTATCCCACGCGAGCGCCGGCGAACGCGAAGGCCTTGCTCATCGTGCGCGACACGATCAGTCGCGGCCGGCCCTCCAGCAGCGTCAACGCACTCGGGGTACCGGGATCCGCGAACTCGACGTACGCCTCGTCGACGACCACGATGCCGCGAGCGGCATCCGCGACCGCGGTGATGGTCTCGAGCGACAGGGGCGTGCCGGTGGGGTTGTTGGGCGCGCACAGCAGCACCACATCGGGATCGTGCTCGCGAACGGCTGCGACCGCGGTCTCGGGGCTCAGCTCGAAGTCGTCGTCACGGTCTGCGGTGACCCACCCGGTACCGGTGCCCGAAGCGAGCAGCCCGTACATCGAATAGGTCGGCGAGTACCCGAGCGCCGTACGGCCGGGACCGCCGAACGCCTGGAGGATGTGCTGCAGCACCTCGTTCGAGCCGTTCGCCGCCCAGATGCGGTCGACGCCCAGCCCATGCCCGAGGTAGCCGGCGAGTGCGCCGCGGAGCTGCGTGAACTCGCGATCGGGGTAACGGTTCAGGTGCAGGATGGCGGCGGCGACTCGAGCCACGATGTCGTGTGCGACGTCTTCAGGAATGGGGTGGGTGTTCTCGTTGACGTTGAGCGCGACGGGGACGGACTGCTGCGGGGCGCCATAGGGGGTGCGCCCCCGGAGGTCGTCGCGTATCGGGAGGTCTTCAAGGCTCGTCACCCGTCCATGCTAGCCACGGGGGCGAAGACCGCCCTTGGCCGCGACTTCATCGGCCGAGCGGGAGCGCCAGTCGCTGGCCCGGCTCGAGGACGGCGTCGTCGAGACCGTTGAGCCGGATGATCTCGTCGACGACGACGCGGGGATCAGCCTCGGGGGCGATGGACTCGGCAATGGCCCAGAGCGACTCGCCCTGGTGCACGGTGACGTACTCGAACGTGCTGGATGCTGCGTCGTCTCGCGCATCGGCCGCTGCGCCGCCCGACCCCAGAACGGCGACGAGGGCCCAGACCACGAGCGGAAGCCCGGCGAGTGTCGTGAAGACGATGCGGCCGCGCCGGGTCAGGCGCAGCCGAACGGGCGGCGTCGCCGACACCTCGCGCTCATCGGCACGCATCGGAGTGCCGAACCGGTTCGATGCGATCGCTACGCTCATCTCACACCTCCTGGTCGAGTCGCATCCGGCCCTCGGCCGGGAAGGCCGGATGCGAATCTCTGTTCCGAATATATCTTCGAATCTTCGAAGCCGCAAGCGACACTGCGCCGAACTGCGTCGGGCGAATCTCGCGACACACTCGAACGAATGTTTGCCGAGTGCCCGCCTGACGGATACAGTTTCGAATGTCCGGTACCAGTGGACCAGACACCACCGACATCAGGTCGCAGGCGGCCGTAACGAGGGGGCGAGAGCTTGAGCACCGACACCGAGGGCGTGCGCGACGTCGGCCGTGGCCGACGGCGGAAGAACCTGAGCGCCAAGCAGATCGCCATCCTCGAGGTGATCCAGCGCTCGGTGTCGACGCGGGGATACCCGCCCAGCATGCGCGAGATCGGCGACGCCGTGGGACTCTCCTCGCTCTCGAGCGTCACGCACCAGCTGAACCAGCTCGAGCTGGCGGGCTACCTCCGCCGCGATCCCAATCGTCCGCGCGCCCTCGAGGTGCTCATCGAGTTGCCGGATTCAGGCGATCGGCCGCCCGCGCCGGGCGATTCCACACCTGTCGGCGATGCCGCCATGGTGCCGCTGGTCGGTCGCATCGCCGCCGGCATCCCGATCACGGCCGAGCAGCAGGTCGACGAGATCTTCCCGCTCCCCCGCCAGCTGGTCGGCAAGGGCGAGCTGTTCATCCTCAAGGTCGTCGGCGACTCCATGATCGACGCGGCCATCTGCGACGGCGACTGGGTGGTCGTCAGGTCCCAGCGCACCGCCGAGAACGGTGAGATCGTCGCAGCGATGCTCGACGGTGAGGCCACGGTGAAGGTCTTCCGGCAGCGCGACGGCCACACGTGGCTGCTGCCTCGGAACAGCGCCTTCGAACCCATCCTCGGCGATCAGTCGGAGGTGCTCGGCAAGGTGGTCGCGGTACTGCGGGCGGTCTGACCGGTCCGGAGGCCCTCCGACGACGTTCGGCCTACGCCGGCGCGAGCACCTTCGCCGGCTCGAGGATCGATGGCGCCGGGTTGCGGAGCCATTCGTGGACCATCTCCATGAAGCCCGAGTGGTCGTCGCGGAACACCGTGTGGCCGGTGCCGGCGACGGTCTTCACGGTCATCCCCTGGCGTCGGAGCTGCGACGCCACCCGATCGGTGATCAGCAGGCTCTTCTCGGCGAGAAGGACCAGGCTCGGAGCCACGAGTCGGAGCGGCGGCACCAGCGGACGGGTGTCGGCGAACCCGAGGATCGTGCGGCGGTCCCAGTCGCGGAGCGTCGCGAGTTCGATGTCCACGTCGACCGGGTTCCACTTCGGATTCATCCGCACGAGCGCCGAGCGCTTGGGTCGGGGCGCGATCGCGAAGAACAGCTTGAACGCCCAACCGCGGACGCCGCGGGGGAACGAGAACGCCGGGTCGATGTAGATCGCGGCCCGAGGAGCCATCCGGTCGGCCACGAGGCTCGCGACGAGTCCGCCGAGCGAGTGGCCCATCACGACATCGGGCGGACCATCGAGCAGCGGCTCGAGCGTCTCGACCACGTCGTCGGCCCAGGCGGCCGGTGAGTATCGCAGCGCGCGGGGGCTCCGTCCGTGGCCCGCGAGATCGACCGCGATCACGCGGTATCCGTGCCCCTCGAGCTCGGCGGTCACACGATGCCAGGCGCGGGAGTCGGACATGATGCCGTGGATGAGGATGGCCGTCTTCGTGCCGCTGCCGGATTCGTGGACTGCGAGTCGCATGGGACGACGGTAGGCGACGCACCTGAGCGATCGCCCGGCACCAGCCGGGGGGTTCCTCCGTGAGCCGGTATGTGCTACTCGCACGAGGGACCGGATGTCGCGCTGAGCAGGCTCGGTGAGGATCAGGCGTGCACGGATGCCGCAGCGAACTCGCCGAGCTGCGCTGCCTGCTCGGGCGAGGCGAGCGCCCGGATGCGCGTCCCGTCGTCGACGTATGCGATCGAGAGCACCCGGCCGGTCTCGTGGAGGGTCGACACCACGTCGCCCCGGTCGTACGGAACGAGCAGGTCGACCTCGACGGCCGGGTCGGGGAGCATCTCGCCGATCGCCGCGAGCACGTCGGGGATGCCCTCGCCCGTGCGCGCCGATGCGAACACCGCGTTCGGCTCGAGCCCGCGCAGCACGAGACGCTCGTCGGGTGTGACGAGGTCGGCCTTGTTGAACACGACGAGCTCGGGGATGCCGCGCGCTCCCACCTCGCCGATCACGTCGCGCACGGTCGCGAGCTGTCCGGCGGGGTCGGGATGGGCCGCATCGACGACGTGCACGATGAGGTCGGCCTCACCGACCTCCTCGAGCGTCGACCGGAACGCCTCGACGAGCTGGTGCGGCAGGTTCCGCACGAATCCCACGGTGTCGGCGATCGTGTACACGCGGCCATCGGCGGTGGTGTTGCGCCGCACCGTCGCGTCGAGCGTGGCGAACAGTGCGTTCTCGACGAGAACCCCTGCACCGGTGATGCGGTTCAACAGGCTCGACTTGCCGGCGTTGGTGTAGCCGGCGATCGCGACCGAGGGCACGGCGTTGCGCCTGCGGTTCGCACGCTTGGCCTCGCGAGCCGGCTTCATGCCGGCGATCTGACGGCGCAGCTTCGCCATGCGCGTATGGATGCGACGGCGGTCGAGTTCGATCTTCGTCTCACCCGGTCCACGCGAGCCCATGCCCGCGCCCGCCCCGCCGACCTGACCACCCGCCTGGCGCGACATCGACTCACCCCAGCCGCGGAGGCGGGGAAGGAGGTACTCGAGCTGGGCCAGTTCGACCTGCGCCTTGCCCTCGCGGCTCTTCGCGTGCTGGCTGAAGATGTCGAGGATGACCGCGGTGCGGTCGATGACCTTGACCTTCACGACGTCTTCGAGTGCGCGCCGCTGACTCGGCGAGAGCTCGGTGTCGGCGACGACGGTGTCGGCACCGAGCGCTGCGACCACGTGACGCAGCTCCTCGGCCTTGCCGCTGCCGAGGTAGGTGCTGGGGTCGGGGTTCGGGCGGCGCTGGAGCAGCCCGTCGAGCACCCGCGCACCCGCCGTCTCGGCGAGGGCGGCGAGTTCGCGCAGCGAGTTCTCGGCCTCGTGCTGCGACCCCTGCGAGTACACGCCGATGAGCACGACGTTCTCGAGACGCAGCTGCCGGTACTCGACTTCGGTGACATCCTGCAGTTCGGTCGAGAGTCCGCCGACGCGGCGCAGCGCCGCGCGCTCGTCACGGTCGAACTGCTCGCCGTCGATCGAGGTGTCGGCCGCGGCATCCGTCGCCTCACGCTGGATGGATGCGGCGTCGGCAGCACCGAACCGTGCGACGCCCGCCCTGGACTCCGCACTGCGCAGCACCCGCTCGACGGCGTCGTCTGCGGTGCCCTGTTCGGCTTCGTTCATCTCGTCAACCCTACTTCCGATCGCGTGCGATAGCTTGCTTGCATGAGCTCCGATCACTATTTCTCCACCTCGCCTCGGAGCCACTTCACCACGCGCACCATCCGTGCCGTGCTCGCCGGACGCGAGGTCGAGGTCGTCACCGCGCCCGGCGTGTTCAGCCCCGAGCACGTCGACCAGGGCACCCGGGTGCTCCTCGACGCAGTGCCCGAGCCTCCGGCATCCGGCCACCTGCTCTACCTCGGCGCCGGATGGGGACCGATCGCGCTGACGCTCGCCCTGCGGGCTCCGGATGCCACGGTGTGGGCCGTCGACGTGAACGAACGCGCCCTCGACCTCGTGCGCCGCAATGCTGCAAGACTCGGCATCTCCAATGTCAACGCGGCCCTGCCCGACGATGTTCCCGCAGAGGTCCGATTCGCCGCCATCTGGTCCAATCCCCCCATCCGCGTGGGCAAGCGGGAACTGCACGCGATGCTCGAGCAGTGGCTGTCTCGACTGGCCGACGACGGAATCGCGTGGCTCGTGGTCGCGAAGCACCTCGGTGCGGAGTCGCTGCAGCGCTGGCTGGCCGACTCGCTCGGACTCGACGTGATGCGCGCCGCGAACTCCAAGGGCTTCCGAGTGATCTCGGCTCGCCACGCGCTCGATGCGGCGTGACTTCGTCGATCGGGCACCCGTCAGACGCCCGTCCGCGGGTCAGGCCAGGCTGAGCACCCCGTCGAAGACCAGCTCGGCGGGACCCGAGAGCGCGGCGTGCTCACCATCGGGCGCGTCGAACACGCGGACGCCGAGCACACCGCCCGGCACCTGCACGCGCCATTCGTCGGGGGCGCTCTCACCCGCCCAGTGACGCACCGCGAGGGCGGTCGCCACGGCCCCGGTGCCGCACGACAGCGTCTCGCCCGACCCTCGCTCGTGTACGCGCATGCGGACCCGCCCGACGCCGTCTTCGATGAGCGGATCGGCGGGCACGACGAACTCGACGTTCGCGCCGGCGTCGGGCAGAGGATCGAGGATGGGCTGATAGCCGAGGTCGAGACCGGCCAGTTCGTCGTCGTCGGCGAGCGCCACGACGACATGAGGATTGCCGACGTCGATGCCCAGACCCGGTCGCGGCACGTCGAGGTTCTTCGCGCGGACCAGCGGGTCTTCGCCGGTGAGCCGCCACCGCCCGAGGTCGACCTCGTAGCCGCCGCCGCTGCGCGTCACCATTCGCACGCCGGCGCGGGTGCCGATGGCGATCGAGCCGCCCGGCGCAAGATCGGCGAACCCCTGGTCGAGCAGGTAACTCGTGTATACGCGGATGCCGTTGCCGCACATCTCCGAGAGGGAGCCGTCGGCATTCCAGTAGTCCATGAACCAGACCGCGCGCGGATTCTCGGCGAGGGCCGCGGCACCCGCCTCGAGGTTGGCGGAGCGCACCGCGCGAATGACCCCGTCGGCGCCGACGCCGAATCGGCGGTCGCACATCGCAGCGATCTGGATCGGCGTCAGTTCGGTGTCGCCCTCGGGGTCGCTGAAGAGCACGAAGTCGTTGCCGGTGCCCTGACCCTTGGTGAATCGCAGATCGAACGACATCCGATCAGTCTAGGGCCGCCTGCCGGGCGAGCTCGGCGGCCCGGGCGACGGGGTCGTCGGCGTCGATCGTCGTCGCCTCCCCGTACCTGCGGAACCATCCGACCTGCCGCCTCGCGTACGTGCGTGTGAGCTGCTGCGCCTCGGCGATCGCCTCGGCCCGAGGCATCCGACCATGCACCTCGGCCAGCGCCTGCGCGTACCCGATCGCCTTCCGTGCCGTCACGCCGCGTTCGAGGCCGCGCGGGATGAGCGCGCGAACCTCGTCGACGAGACCGTCGTCCCACATGGTGGCGGCGCGCGCGTCGAGTCGCTCGACGAGCTTCGCGCGGTCGCTCCGGAGGTGCACGATGCGATGCGGGCGCCAGGGTACCGGCTCGTCGGGAAGCCTCGCCGCTTTGGGTTCGCCCGTGAGCTCGATGACCTCGAGCGCCCGCACGATGCGACGCCCGTTCTGCGCGTCGACGCTCGCCGCGGTCTCGGCATCGATGGCGCGGAGTCGGGCGTGCAGGACGCCGGGTCCCTGCTCCGCGAGTTCGGCCTCGAGGCGCGCCCGGATCGCGGCATCCGCG
>DASUVU010000282.1:0-7453 GCA_036378815.1 Agromyces sp.
CGGTCACCTCCGGCGAGTCGCCGGCATTCCGATCGGTGCGGCGGTCGCCGGAGGCGTCGTCCTTGCGACACTCGCCCCCGATGCCGCGCTTGCTGCGGCCGGCTACGGCGCGGTCGGCGCGGTCGGACTCGGCGTTGCCGCGATCACGAAGCGGCACCGCGTGCCGGGTCTCGTGCCGACGCTGGCCCTTCTCGGAATGAGTTCGGCAGCCCTCGGCGCGTGGACGGCCTACGCGAGCGTCACCGCGTGGCCGTGGGCCACGGCGCTCGTGATCGTGACCGCGGTCGCCGGCCGGATGACGGCGGGTCGGGTGTGGTCACACGCCATCGCACCCGCCGCCGGCGCAACGCACCTCGTGATCGCCAGCCTGCTCAGCGCCATCGCCGTCGGTTCGATCCCGTCGTGGTCGGATGCCGCGGGCTCCCCGCTCACGTCGCCGTGGAGCTCACCGTGGATGTGGGTCGGCGTGATCGGAGCCGTGATGTCGGCGGGCGCCCTCGCGTCGCCGAGGCTCACCGCCGCAGACCGCACGAGCGTCGCGGTTCCCTCGCTCGCGGCCGCCACGATCGGGGCGTTCGCCGTCGCGTTCGACGGCGGCGTCGATCCGGGCTGGATTCCCGCCGCGCTCGGCGCGGTCGTCGCCATCACCGCCCTTCGATTCACGACGGTGCCGGTGGTCCCCGTCCTGCTCGCCGTCGTCGGCCCCCTGCTGCTGACGGTCGCGCTCGGACGTCTCCTCCTCGACATCCCCGCGGCACCTCCGGCGGGCATCGGCGCCGCCGCCGGCGTGCTCCTCGCCGCCGCCCTCGCTCACGTCGTGCTGCCCTCCCGCGGCGCCGGCACGAAGCTCGCCTGGAACATCGCGCTCGGCGTGGCCGGGCTCGGCGTACTCGCATCGCTGGGCGCGGCGGGCGATCAGCAGTGGGTGCTGCTCCTCCTGCTCGCTCCGGTGCCGGTGCTCGTGGCCGCCCTCGACGGCGACCCCATCGGCGGGGCGGCGCCGAGCCGATTCCTGTCCTGGTTGAGCATCCCGCTCGCGGTCGGCACGGTCTGGTCGTGGCTCGCCGGCGACGGAGTCGACGAGATCGAGGCGTACACCCTGCCGCTCGCGGTGATCCTCCTCGCCGCGGGAGCCCTGATCGCCTGGCGGCGCTCCACGACCTCGCCGTATGCGGCAGGCCGCTCCGCGCTCGTCGGCACCGCTGCGGCGGTCGCGGTGCTGCCGAGCATCGCATCCAGCGCGGATTCGGAACTGCGCACGCTCATCCTCGTCAGCGCCGGCGCGGTCGTGGCGCTGGCGGCGGCCTTCCTGCCCGAGACCGCCCGCGGGGTGCCGCTCCGCCTGATCGCCACGCTCGCCGGATGGTCGGCGGTGACCGGGGCAGCGCTCGTGCGAGGCAGCGCAGTGGCCCTCGGCGAGTCGAGCGATCTCGTCGTCGAGTTCTGGCCCGTGCTGGCGCTGATCATGGGCGCGATCGTCGCTGTCTCGTGGGCGCGATCGTCGTCGCGACCCGCCCGGATCGCGGAAGCGCTGCTCGCGGCATCCGTCATCGCCTGCTCGGTGCCGACGATGCTCGCGATCATCGACGGGAACCTGGCGACGGCGCGCACGGCGGTGCTGTTCCCGCTGCTCGCGATCGTGCACATCGCGACCGCGGCGACGACCGCACGCCCGGTGGCGGGTCCGATGCTCGGGTGGGCGAGCCTGGCACTGCTCGTGCTCGGTGGCACCGCGGTGCTGGCCGTCGCGCGGGTCGATCCGTTCGACCTCGTGACCGCATCGGTCGCGGCGGCACTCCTCGGTGCCGGAGCATTCCGGATGCGCCGCTCCCCCGAGCTCGGCAGTTGGCCGTCGCTCGGTCCGGGGCTCGCGGTCCTCCTGATTCCCGCCCTCATCGCCGACTTCACGGATCCCGAGCTGTGGCGACTCATCGCCCTCGGCCTGGTCGCCGCGGCCGCCGTCGTCGTCGGTGCGGTCCGCCGACTCCAGGCACCGTTGATGGTCGGCGGCGCCGTGCTCCTCGTGCACTCCGTCGCACAGCTCTGGCCGTGGATCACGTGGCTCTACGAGGCGGTGTGGTGGTGGCTGTGGCTCGGCGTCGCCGGCGTGGTGCTCGTCGCACTCGCGGCGACCTACGAGCGGCAGCTCAGACTCGCGCGAGGCGTCATGCGAACGGTGGCCGAGCTCAGGTAGCCGGCAGGGTCACATCCGCTCGACCCACTCGCTGCGCCAATCGGGCGCCTCGAAGGGCAGCGACCAGTACGCCGTCTCCCGGGCGATCTTGTCGCCGCGCAGTTCGAAGATGAAGGTCGCGAGGTATTCCACCTCGTCGCCGTAGTCGAGCGAGGCCTCCACGACCCACAGGTCGCCCTCGCCCACGATCCGTCGTGGCGTGATCTTCGGCAGCTGCGGGAACGCGTTGTAGACGCTCCGCCGATTGTCGCCGCCCACGATGCGCTCGGCCGACTGCGGCCACTCCATCACCGCGTCCTCATGGAAGACGTCGTCCATTCCGGCGACGTCGCCGGCATTCAGCGTCGCGATCAGCGCCTCGACGGTCTCTCTCCCACTCATGCGCGTGCTCCCTCGAACGGATGCCGCGCGCACGCCGTGAACGGAGAGGACTGTGCCGTGTACTACGATGATCCAGTGCCCGAACCGGGCGCTCGCGGATGTAGCTCAATGGTAGAGCCTCAGTCTTCCAAACTGATGGTGCGGGTTCGATTCCCGTCATCCGCTCCATCCGAATTCGTCCTCACCAGCGCATCTTCGCTCGCGTGGGTCGTGTGTATGGTCGAACCTCAGACCGTGGCGAGGAACGTGTTGAGCGTGTCGAGCGAGTCGGGAACGAGGCGGTAGTACGCCCAGGTGCCGCGCTTCGACCGGCTCAGGAATCCGGCATCCATGAGGATCTTCAGGTGATGCGAGACGGTCGGCTGCGACAGGCCGAGCGGCTCCTGCAGGTCGCAGACGCACGCCTCGCCGTCTTCGTGGGCAGCGATCATCGAGACGATGCGCAGGCGTGTCGGGTCGGAGAGGGCCTTGATGGACCGGGCGAGCGTTTCGGCGTTCTCCTCTGAGATCACCGCTCGCGTGATGGGCGCACAGCACGCCTGCAGGTCACGAAGTGGAAGCAGATCGATGGTGCTCATGCAACGAGCATCCCACATACATTGACAAACTTCGATGTTTAACGCGATGCTACGAGTGGATCGACAAATGTCGATGGATAGGAGAAGCTGGCCGATGAACGAGTGCTGCGACCCGACAGCCTGTCCGCCGGGGTCCGAGGAATACTGCGCCCCCGGCTGCTGCTAGCCCATTCGGGACCGTCGTCACGACGACGGCGGTCCCTTCCGAACTGAGGAGCCCCGTGACCGACAAACCCCGAATCCTGTTCGTGTGCGTCCACAACGCCGGCCGCTCGCAGATGGCCGCAGGATACGCCCAAGCGCTCGGCGGCGACCGGGTGGAGGTCGTCTCGGCGGGCAGCGAGCCGGCCGACCAGCTCAACCCCCAGGCCATCGCAGTGATGGCCGAGGAGGGCATCGACATCGCGGGCGAGCAGCCCAAGATCCTCACCACCGACGCCGTGCGCGAGGCGGATGCCGTCATCACGATGGGCTGTGGCGACACCTGCCCGATCTTCCCCGGCAAGCGCTATGAGGACTGGGAGCTCACCGATCCTGCCGGACAGCCGATCGACACGGTTCGTGAGGTCCGCGACGACATCAAGACCCGCGTGCAGGCCCTTCTGGGCAGCCTGCTCCAGCCCTAGCGGGTCTGGCCGACCCGACCGCGGGGTCAAGCCCTCGACCGCGTCTGTTGGCCCTGCCTACTCTGGGAATCGCCCGCCGGACGATTGACCGGATGACCCGAGCATGGGCCGTCGCGTCGGGATCGGGTGGAAGGAGCACGCGATGTCCACGTTCAAGATCGGATACTTCGTCGGAAGCCTCTCATCGACCTCCATCAACAGGACGCTCTCCAAGGCGCTCATCAAGCTCGCGCCACCCGAACTCGAGTTCACCGAGATCCCCATCGGGAACCTCCCCCTCTACAGCCAGGACTACGACGAGGACTACCCGCCCGAGGCTCGCGCCCTCAAGCAGGCCATCGAGGCATCCGACGGGATCCTCTTCGTCTCGCCCGAGTACAACCGGTCCATCCCCGGCGCGCTGAAGAACGCGATCGACTGGGGCTCCCGGCCGTGGGGCACCAACTCCTTCGCCCGGAAGCCCACCGGCATCGTCGGTGCCTCGGGCGGCAACATCGGCACCGCCGTGATGCAGTCGTCGATGCGCAGCGTCCTGAGCTTCCTCGACGCCCCGCAGCTGAACTCCCCCGAGGTCTACATCAAATTCGAGCCCGACGTCTACGGGCCGGAGGGCGACGTGAGCGATGAGGACTTCGCTGCATTCCTCCGGCACTACATGGAGGAGTACGCGGCGTTCGTGGAGCGGGTCCTCGCGGTCACCGCGCCGGGACACATCGGCGATGAGCAGGCGGGCAAGTGGAAGTGACCGCGTAGCGTGGAGAGCTGACGCACGGAGAGGGAGGACGCACGATGACCGATACCAAGTCCGGCACCAAGGCCGCAGCGAGGAGCCCGAAGGCGCCGAGAGGCTCCGGAGCCGATGTCGCGTCGGGAGTGGCCCAGTTCCTGACACCGGTCGTGCAGGAGCTCATCGCGCTCGCCGTCAACGGCAAGCAGGCCCACTGGCATGTGCGCGGCGTGAACTTCATCGCCGTGCATGAGCTCCTCGACGAGGTCGTCGCGCATGCCCAGGCGTGGGCCGACCTTGCGGCCGAACGGGTGGTGGCGCTGGGGCTGCCGGTCGACGGTCGACTCGAGTCGGTGGCCGACAAGAGCGAGGCGGCGAATCCGAAGCTCGGATTCCAACCCTACGACGAGGCCATCGCCGACGTGGTCGCTCAGATCGACCTCGCGACTGAGAAGGTCAACGAGGCGATCGAGGGCCTCGAGGAGCTCGACCCCTCGAGCCAGGACGTCGCGATCGAGATTCGGCGCGGTCTCGACAAGGACCGTTGGTTCCTGTTCTCGCACATCGCGAAGAAGTAGGCGCCATAGCGGGTTGACGAGCCCGGGTGCAGAATGCCGCTATGACGGCGGATGCATCCGGGCCCGGCTCGTCCCTCGAAGATGACGGCGCACCGCTCACCGACGCCCAGAAGTCGCTGCGCGCCCAGATGCTCGCGACCGAGCACTGGAGCCTGCTCGCGTCACGCTCGACGACGCAGGGCGAGGTGCTCACGCGCATCGCCATCTTCCTGACGCTCGTCTCGGCGGGCCTCGTGACGCTCGGCGTGCTCGGCAATGCCACGGAGTTTCGCGGATGGTTCGGCGTGGCTGCGCTCGGGGTGCTGCTCCTGCTCGTGCTGCTCGGACTGGTGACCCAGCTGCGGGTGTACAACACGGCCACGGAGGACCTGATGTACGTCGTGGCGATGAACCGCCTCCGCGGCGCCTACCTCGACCTGGATCCGGGGCTCGCCCCGTACCTGCTCATGTCGCCGAACGATGACCGTGCCGGAGCCGAGCGCACGTACCACTACTTCTTCCCGCGCGGGCAGAGCCAGGTGCTCGCGAGCTCGATGATGGTCATCACCGTCGTCACCGCCGTGGTTGCGGGGTTGTTCGCCGGCAGCCTCGCGCTTGCACTCGGGGTGTTCGTGTGGGTGGCGGTCGCGATCGGGGCGGCCGTCGCCCTCGCCCTGTTCGCGGGCAGCCTCGCTCGCGGCTACCGCCTCTACCTGCGCTCGTGGGCCGAGCACGAGCCGCTCCGTCGAACGTCGACGGATTGAGGCCGGACGATCAGCGCTGGAGCCAGGTGAGCACGGCGAGCACCCGTCGGTGATCGGTGCCCGAGTCCTCGAGGCCGAGTTTCTGGAAGATCGACGTCACGTTCTTCTCGACCGCGCCGACGCCGATGTAGAGCTGCTTGGCGATACCCGCGTTGGTGCGGCCCTCGGCCATGAGCTCCATGACCTCGCGCTCCCGCGGAGTGAGCGTGGCGAGCGGGTCGCTGCGCCGCGACAGCAGCTCACGCACCACCTGGGGGTCGAGCACGGTGCCACCCTCGCTCACCCGTTCGACCGCATCTTCGAGCTCCTCGAGCGATGCGACCCGGTCCTTCAGGAGGTAGCCCATTCCGCCCTCGCCCGACGAGAGGAGCTCGTGCGCGTAGGTGCCCTCCACGTACTGGCTCAGCAGGAGGACGCCCACCTGCGGCATCCGTCGACGCAGCTCGATCGCCGCACGCACGCCCTCGTCTCGGAAGGTGGGTGGCATGCGCACGTCGAGCACCGCCAGGTCGGGTCGGGTCTGTTCGATCTCGTCGAGCAGCGAGTCCGCCTCGCCGTAGGCGGCGACCGTCTCGAATCCGGCCTCGTCGAACAGCCGCACGAGCCCCTCGCGCAGCAGCACCGAGTCCTCGGCGAGCACGATGCGCAGGGGGCTGCGGGGGGCATCCGTCATGCCCCCAACCCTATCGGCGGGCGATCAGGCGTCGGATGCCGCGAGCGGCACGTACGGCAGGTGCGCGCCGATCGTGGTGGGTCCGCCGACGGGGCTGTCGATGACGAGCATTCCCCGCAGGCCCTGCACGCGCTCGTCGAGCCCCGCGAGTCCGTGACCGGGCGTGCGGGTCGCGCCGCCGCGGCCGTTGTCGGTGACCCAGACGTCGATCCAGTGACCGGTCGGCCCCGTGTCGCGGGTGCCGACCCGAAGCCGGATGGCGGTGGCCTGGGAGTGCTTGGCGGCATTCGTCAGGAGTTCGGCGGCGATGAAGTACGCGTTCCGCTCGATCGGGGCCGGCAGCGCGCCGTCCGCCAGCTCGACCTCGACGATCACCGGAACCGGGCTCCGGGACGCAAGCGACTCGAGGGCGACCCCGAGCCCGCGATCCTGCAGGATCGGGGGTGCGAAGCCGCGGGACAGCGCCCGCAGCTCGTCGAGTGTCTCGCGCGCCTGGTCGCGGGCCTCGACGAGGAGGGTGCGCGCCGAGTCGGGGTCGTCCTCGAGCCGGCGCTCGATGGTCGCGAGGTCCATCTGCAGGCGAACGAGGCGCTGCTGCGGACCGTCGTGGATGTCGCGCTCGAGGCGGCGCAGGGAGGCGTCCTCGGCCTGCACCGCGGCCCCGCGCGACGCGGAGAGTTGGGCGACCTCGACGGCCAGCGCCTCGGAGCGCCAGGCGCCGAGCACGCCCCGGGCGATGACGTCGTGCAGCAGGGTCAGTCCTCGGAAGACGAACGGCAGGGTGAGGAGGAGGATCACGCCGACGATGAACTCGAACGCGTACTCCCCGACCACCGGGTCGATCTCGAACGTGTTGCCGGGGAACGCCCAATCGAGGATGACGTCGTGCAGCCACAGGCCCCGATCGCTGTTGGGAATGAACCGCTGCCAGATCCACCCGGTCGTGCCGGCGA
>DASUVU010000283.1:0-3914 GCA_036378815.1 Agromyces sp.
GGACCGGTGACGGCGGTGCCGAGCGCCTCGTCGAGCTCACCGCGCGTCGCCGCCCTCGAGTAGGCCCATCCGTAGGCCGAAGCGAGTGCGCCGAGATCGACCTGCTGCGGCGTGTACTGCACGCGGTCGAACGCCTCGGATGACGCGGACGCCGCGACCTCGAGCGCGTCGAAGATCGTGCCGCCGCCGTCGTTCCCCACGATGAGCTGGATGCGGGGCCGCGATTCTCCGTGGCCGAGCAGCAGCGACGAGACGTCGTGGAGCAGCGTGAGGTCGCCGATCAGGGCACGGGTGACGCCGGCTGCGGCCCCTTCGACGAGCTCGGGGAGCGCCGTCACCGCACCACCGCCCGGCGATGGCGACTGGCTCGCGAGTGCGATGCCCACCGCGGTTCCGACGGTGCCGTCGATGCCCGCCAGGCCGCGGTTCGCGTGCACGCGGATGCGCCGGCCCGGTACCGCGCGGTCTGCGTCGCGGATGAGTCGGGATGCCCCGAACACGAGCCGGTCGTGGGGCCACGTCGCCGCCCACACCGCGTCGACGAGCGCGCGTCGCGTCACCGGAGCGCGAACCGCGGCGAGCTGCGCGCGCATGTACTCGCGCTGCGCGGCGAAGTCGGCGACGTGCCCGTGCTCCCCGATCCCGCTCTGCACGGCGGGCGCCTCGGGAACGGCGGCGGCGAGGAGCGCGCGGCTCGCATGCACCCAGCGACCCACCCAGGCGCGTTCGTCGGCGGTCAGCGGATGCTCCGCCGCCCGTACCGCCCGCTCGAACTGCTGCACTCGGTGACCCGGGTTGTACCACTCGATGCCCGTCGGCGCGACGACGATCGTCTCGACTCCGTCGCGCTGCACGAGCGCCGGAACCTCTCGCGACAGCGTCGGATGACCGAACACCACCACACGCTCGACGAGGTCGCCGAACCCGGGCTGGCGCAGCAGCTCGCGGTAGGCGACGACGAGGTTCGGCCCGAAGTGGGCACCGCTCGTGACCTCCGCGATGAGCGGCCACCCACCGGCTCGGGCGAACTCCTCGGCGTCCGGCCCGGCGCCTGCCCCCGCCACGACGATCGTACGCGGACCGGGCTCGATCAGGGTTGCGGCGTCGGGCCCTGCGCTCGAGGAGACCTCGCCGCTCGATCCGGCCCTGTCGACATGCTCGGTGGCCACTGACCGCTCGGGCGCCTCGTCGAGCGTCAGCACGGCCGACAGCGGCTCGCGGTACTGCAGGTTGAGGTGCACGGGTCCGGGCCCGGGGTGCGGCACGAACTCGCCCCCGCTGTCGCGGCCGAGTGCCGCGGCGACGGCGTCACGGGCGAGGCGCGCCGCGGCATCCGCTTCGCCCTGATAGCCCTGGGGAGCGGTGACATCTCGTTCGAGCCGCACGGCACCGGCGAAGATGCCCGGTTGCATGGTGGTCTGGTTCGAACGGATGCCGCGGAGCTCCGCCGGCCGGTCGGCGGAGCAGATGATCAGCGGAACCCCCGAGTGATGCGCCTCGAGCACCGCCGGATGGAGGTTCGCGACCGCGGTGCCCGATGTCGTGACGACGACGGCCGGACGACCCGACTCGACTGCCGTGCCGAGCGCGAGGAATGCCGCGCCGCGCTCGTCGATGCGCACGTGCAGGCGGATCGCACCCACGCGCTCGAGCTCGGCCGCCGCGAGCGCGAGCGCCTGCGATCGCGAACCCGGAGCGACGACGACGTCGCGCACTCCTGCCTGCACGAACGCGCTGAGCAGCGCCATCGCGGCATCGCTCGCCGGACTCCCCTGCCCCATCGTCGGGTCGGGATGGGGTTCAGGCATTCGGTCGACCGGTCGGACCGGCCTCGCCTGGTGCATCGGGGGCGTCGGGGCGCTGCTTGCGTTCGGTGCCGAGCGCGTCGCCCCCGTCGAAGGGGTCGTCGGATGCCGCTGCGGCACCTCCGGCGCCGGGTGTTCCGGCGGCCGGTGCGGCGTCGGACGAGCGGCCAGGGCCCAGGGCCCCGCGCGGCGTGTCGTCGGCGTCGAGCTCGGCGAGCTCCTGCTCGAGGCGGCGGATGCGCTCGTCTTGCGCGGCGTCGTTGCGGAGCTGGCGAAGGAATTCGGCATCGTCGTCGGGGGCCATCGTGCCACCGCGCGAGGGGCCGACCCGGCTCGCTCGGCCACGGCCGATGATGAACCACAGCACCCCGCCGATGATGGGCACCAGGAGGATCACGACGATCCACCAGCCGCGGGCGATGCCCCGCACGCGCGATCGGTCGAAGAAGGCGCAGTCGGCGACGGCGTAGATCGTGAAGATCACGGCAGCGACGCCGAGTCCGAAGAGCAGCCGGGCCATGGTCACAGTCTAGGCGCGTCGCGCTCGACTGGGGCTGTGAGAGCGTTCAGGCAGGGCGGACCTACACTGGCAGGGTGAAATCCGTGCCCGTCTGGATCTGGTACACCGCGTTGCGCATCCTGCTGTTCGCCGTGCCGCTCGCGGTGCTGCTGATCGCGGGCGTCAACCCGTGGGTGTCCGCGGCGGTCGCCGCGCTGTTCGGGCTGAGCGCGTCGCTCGTCTTCCTCCGTCGCCCGCGCGAGACCATGTCGAGCGAGCTCTACGCCGCGCGCCACCGCGAGACGCCGGCCACACGTGACGATGACGAGGTCGAGGATGCCGCGGTCGACGCGGCCTCGCCCGAGCGTCGCGATACGTCTGACGCCTAGAGCGTCTGACGCCTAGAGCGCGAAGACGAGCCCCAGTCCCACCCCGTAGACGAGCGCCGTGATGCTCGCCAGCTGCAGCACGAGCAGCAGCTCGCGGGGCGTCTTCGCGAGGAGCGCGATCACGCACGCCGGCACGGCGAGGAGCAGGCCGAACAGCACCAGGATCGCCGTCGGGTAGAAGAGCGCGAAGAATCCGACGATCGCGAACGGCACGAGCATGAACACCACGAGCAGGATCCGGCCGGCGAGGGGGCCGATCAGCACGGCCAAGGTGCGCTTCCCGGCCGCCTTGTCCTGCGTGACGTCGCGCAGGTTGTTCGACATGAGCACCGCGCAGGCGAGCAGGCCGGCGCCCACTCCCCCGAGCCACGCCTCGAAGTTGACCATGAGGGCCTGGACGTACGCCGATCCGGCCGTCGCCACGAGTCCGAAGAACACGAACACGAACAGGTCGCCGAGCCCGTAGTACCCATACGGCCGCTTGCCGCCCGTGTAGAACCACGCCGCGACGATCGCCACGGCTCCGATCGCCAGCAGCCACCACTGCTGGGTCACGACGACGAGCGCCAGCCCGGCCAGCGCGGCGATCGCGAAGAAGCTGAGCGCGACCGCGAGCACCTGCCGCGGCTGCGCGGCCCCCGAGCCGGTGAGCCGAGCCGGACCGACGCGGTGCTCGTCGGTGCCGCGCACGCCGTCGGAGTAGTCGTTCGCATAGTTGACCGCGATCTGCAGCGCGAGCGCCACGACGAGCGCGAGCAGGGCACGGGCCGGATGCCACGGCCCGTCGGGGATCGCGACGACACCGGCGCCCGTGCCGAGTGCCACCGGGGCGATCGCCAGCGGGAGCGTGCGAATGCGCGCACCCGCGACCCAGTCGGCGGCCGTCGCCGGACCGCGGGACGCCGTCGGGCCGCCGACGGCCTTCGCCGGATTCCCCGACCGCCGGTGCGCGGTGCCGCGCTTCGCGGTGCCTTCGGGGTTCATTCGTTCAGGTCTGGGGCGTGCCACACGGCCATGCTAGTTGGCGCGTCGGCGTGACCTCAGCGCAGGTCCTTGAGGGCGTCCAGGTAGCGGGCGACCACCTCGAGCTCGTCGACCGTGAACCCCTCGTGCACGCGCCTCATGCCCGCGAGTATGCCGGCGTACGGGTCATCCTCCCCTCCCCCACCCGCACCGCCGATCGCCTCGGGCCGGACGCGCACGACCACCCGGCGGCGATCG
>DASUVU010000284.1:0-2250 GCA_036378815.1 Agromyces sp.
GGGTGTTGATCGCTCGGCAGGCTCACGGAACCCCGCAGGCTCAGGGCGCGACCGAACCCTGGCCGCGTCGGCAGCGGCACGACGACCTCGGGCTCACGGTGGTCGCGCACGGCGGCGTGTTCGCCGCCACGGGCATCGACATCGGAACGCGCTTCCTCCTGGGACACCTGGGTGATGCGGTTCCGGATGCCGCGTCCGCCGTCGACCTGGCGTGCGGCTCGGGCGTGGTCGCCGCCTGGCTCGCGCGCGAGCGGCCCGCGCTGCGGGTGACGGCGACCGACCGGTCCGCGGCGGCCGCGGCATCCGCTCGCCTGACTGCGGAGGCGAACGCCGTGGCCGACCGAGTCCACGTGACGCAGGCCGACGGGCTCGAGCTGCTGCCCGACTCGAGTGAGCCGCTCGTCGTGCTGAACCCGCCGTTCCACTCGGATGCCGCGCTGCATACGGGCATCGCCGGGCACCTCTTCGCGGAGGCGGGCCGGGTTCTTTCGCCCGGCGGCGAACTCTGGTGCGTGTGGAACTCGCACCTCCGCTACCGGCCGTTGCTGGAGCGCCTCGTCGGCACGACGCGGCAGGTGGCGCGCAACCCGAAGTTCACGGTGACCGCCTCGACTCGGTGGGCGTGATGAGTCGGCCGGTCAGTATACGCGTCGAGCGGCATTCTGTCTGCCGTTTCGCTCGATCGGTGGTGGCGAGGCACAATGTCCCGGGCGTCTCTCGACGCCCGGAAGGAATCACATGTCAGAGCGGGACCGACTGGCGCGGGAGCTGAGCGTCGCGGCCGAGCGGGGCGAGATCATCGCGCAGTACCAGCCCCAGGTCGACCTGCACGACGGGCTGCTCGTCGCCCTCGAGGCACTGAGCCGCTGGCGTCATCCCAGTCGTGGCGTCATCGCGCCGCGCGATTTCATCCCGCTCGCGGAGGCGACCGGAGCGATGGTCGCGATCGGAGACGCGATGCTCGAGGCGGCCTGCCGGTACGGAGCGTCGCTCGTGCGCGCCGGCCGCCAGATCGAGATCGCGGTGAACGTGGCCGCCGTACAGCTTGCGAACGCGCGTTTCGTGGAGCGCGTGATCCACCATCTTCGGAGCTCCGAGTTGCCCGCACGACTTCTCACCCTCGAACTCACCGAGACACGACCGGTCCCCGCCGAGGCCGCCGAGGCGCTCGACAGCGTTCGGGCGATCGGGGTCGGGGTCTCGGTCGACGACGTCCGGACCGTCGAGGAGGCCCAGGACCGTGTGCTCGCCCTGCCCATCACCGAACTGAAGGTCGACCGTTCGGTGATCCGGCGGCTTCCCGACGACCGCGGCATCGCGGCACAGCTCGTGGGGTTCGCTCGGGAGTACGGCCTCCGGTCGGTGGCGGAGGGAGTCGAGACCCGTTCGCAATTCGTCGCGGTGCGCGAACTCGGGTTCGACCGGGCGCAGGGCTACCTGTTCGGCCGGCCCGCGCCCGCCCCGAGCATCTCAGCCCGCCTCGCGCTCAAGGCGCCGCGGAGTGGTGGTCGTCAGAGCGCCTCGTAGGGATCCTCGTACGCGTCGTCGCCGTCGCCGTTCCCCGCTTCATTCGGGTCACCGCCGACATCGATCTGGGACCAGGTGACCGGCATTCCGGGCGAGAAGAGGATGTCGATACCGGGCCCTCCGCGCAGCGGCGGAATGTTCACGTATCCACCGCCGGCCTGGATCGCCTTGAGGATCTCGCCACGCAGTTCATCGATGGGATCCGGCAGGAAGTAGTCCCGTCCGTCGACCGTCAAGCGGTGGATCTTCACACCGCACCTCCGTTCTCTCGCTGATGCGACTGTCGTGTGTGGTTCACTCGGGTCCGCCCGCTGCCGCCTCGGGGATCGGGTGCAGGCCAGCAGGGCTGTTGGCTCCGTCCATGAGCAGCTCGAGCCAGGCACGGTTGAGCTTCGGCGGACGATTGCCGTGGTACTTGAAGTGCACGGGCACGTACGGGCTGATCCAGATCGAGCTTCGTCCGCTGCCGCGCTCCATGCCGTGGTTCCACGTCAACATGAACTGCTCCCCGCGCCGAAGCTTCGTCGCGACGACGAACTGCAGGTGCGCGAGCGCGCGATCCTCGATCTCGAACTCGGAGACGCGCGCGCCGTAGATCAGCAGGCCCATAGTCGTCCTCCCCCTCGCTCAATCGTGCTGCCGCTCTGGCTCATGAGCCCGCCTCGGGCTCGGGCATGGGCCGCAGGCCCCCGGCCGAGTTGGCCGACTTGGTGAGCAGCTCGA
>DASUVU010000285.1:0-4462 GCA_036378815.1 Agromyces sp.
ACCGCGTAGACGATCACGAGCCACGACGACAGCATGAGGCCGATGGCGACGCCTTGGGTGATGCCTGCCAGCGCCATCGGGTTCCGCACGAAGCGGTAGGGGCCGACCACGACGAGGCGGTTCGCCATGGCGGCAGGGAGCGGAGTGCCGCCACCCTTGGTCGACATCGCGACGGCCGACCAGAGTCCAAGCGCGCTCGCGATGACCAGCACGACCACCCCCAGCGGCCAGGCGATCGAGGGGAACGATACTGCCAGCCGCCACTGCCGCTCGAGGAAGGTGATGATGAGCGGGATGACGGCCAAGAAGGTGCCCCAGAAGACCACGATCTGCACCGCCGTGGCCGCAACGTGCGCAAACGTGCCGGCCCGGGGTGCGGCGGGGCGGAAGGAGAACGGCCCGAACGAGACGATCCACTCGGTCGGCACTCGCCCGAAGAGGATGAGGCACAGGGCGATCACGGACCCGACGGTCGCCGCGGCCATGAAGAGCACACCCCAGCCCGCTTCGCCGGTCAGCGTTGCGTACACCGCCATGCCGCCCGTGACGAGGATCGTCCAAGCGGTCGCGACGATGGCGGCGACCCGCCACCCGAGGGCGGCCAGCGCCGATGCGCACACGAACAACGGGATGTCGAAGATGGCGACGATCACGGGATCGAGACCGCCGAGCGTCGCCTCACGGACGAACGGCGAGGCGAACACGGCGATCCACCAGGCCGCGCCGGCGATCGCCTGCGCGGCGAAGTACAGCCGTCCCGACATTGCCGCACAGTAACATCCAGTCGACGTTGCAGATGCCCGTGCGAGACTGCAGCGGTGACGGATATCGACATGGCTCGCATCGAGGCCGGGTCCGTCAACCTGCACGACGCACGCCGCAAGGTGCGCTGGAGCGTCGAGCTCGAGCCGTTCGAGATCGGTGTCTATCCCGTGACACAGGCGCAGCTCGCAGAGTTGCTGGGCGAGACGGCGTCGCATCCGCGCCGGCCGGCCTCGGACGTCAGCTGGCTTCGCGCCATCCGCTTCTGCAACGCGGCATCCGAATGGGAGGGCCTCGACCCCGCGTACACGTACGACGGCGAAGTCGTCACCTGGCACGTCGACGCCGACGGGTACCGCCTGCCCACTGAGGCCGAGTGGGAGTTCGCGTGCCGCGCCGGCTCGACCGGCGCGCACTACGGCCCGCTCGACGAGATCGCGTGGACGAGCGCCGACGGCGTGACGACGCCGCAGGACGTCGGCGGCAGGCATCCGAACCTCAATGGGCTCTTCGACACGCTCGGCAACGTGTGGGAGTGGTGCTGGGACCTGCTCGACCCGGCGCGGTACGACGAGTACCGCGTGTTCCGCGGCGGCGGGTTCGCCGACGACGCGTGGAGCGTTCGGGCGTCGACGCGTCGCGGGGGAGCGCCCCGAATGCACCACGAGGACGTCGGATTCCGGGTCGCGCGCGGCGGATTCGATGCGACTGATGCCGCGCAGGGATGGTCGGCGCAGGCAGACCTCGAGCGCGCCGAACTGGACGGCCCGACGCCGTTCGGCTGGACGCCGCGGCGCTGAGCCGCCGCGACCGCACCGCCGACCTCTGCCCGTGGCTCCTGAAAACAAGGACGCCCTCCGTGTCCCGTGGCATCGAGAAGCACGGATGCTCCGGAACGTGCGAACTCACGCTGCTGTCCTTGCTTCCAGCCTTGATGTCCTTGTTTTCAGGAGTCCCGATGAGCGGATGCCGTGAGCCGGACCGGCGACACGGCCGGGCGGCATCCGGCAGCCGCGGTGTCATGCTGGGGTCATGGCCGAGGGAATCATCACGACGAATGACTCCGAGTTCCGTGGGATCCTCGGGGGACGTTCAGCGGATGTCGCGGCGATCGCGCTCGCAGCACGGCGGCTCATCTTCGAGGTGCTGCCGCAGACCATCGAGGTGGTGTGGCCAAAGCAGCGCACTTCGGGGTATGGCACCGGTCCACGCAAGAACACGGAGCAGTTCGCGTGGCTCCTGCCGTATGAGCGGCACGTCGCGATGGCGTTCCCGTACGGCGTCGAACTCGACGATCCGGCAGGGCTCCTGCAGGGAACCGGTGCGAAGATCCGCAATGTGCGGCTCGCCTCACTCGACGATGTCGCTCGGCCCGAGCTGCGTCGGCTGATCGAGGCGGCCATCGGGCATCGGGTTCCGCCGCCGCCCGCCGCGGTGACGGTCGTCTCATAGCGGGACCGCCTGAGCCGACCGCTATGCCGTCGAGCCCGGGTCGCGCTCGCGAGCGGCACGCGCCGCCTCGGCGGCACGCTCGACCCATTTCGGCGTCTCGCCGAAGCGCATCGGCGGCACGAGACGGCCGGCCCCGCTGTCGTCGATGAGCTGTGCGAGTCGCCGCTCGCGCGTCGCCTCCTGCTTCGCCGAGAGCACCCAGTGCGTGACCTGGCGGCGGTAGGTCGGCGTGGCCGACGCGAAGAACGCCGCCGCCGCGGCATCCGCTGCCAGCTTCTCGGCGTAGGCGGGCGGCAACTCGCGAACGGGATTCTCGAAGGAGTACACGCCCGATCGGTCGTCGCGCCGCCGCTCGAACGCCGCGATGCCGGCCGGGTGCATGCGGCCCTCGGCGGTGAGTCGCTCGACGAGCTCGATGTTCACGGCCGACCAGTTGCTCGACGGCTTCCGCGGCGTCCACCGCTGGCGACGGGCATCGTCGTCGATGCTCTGCGAGAGCGAGTCGATCCATCCGAAGCAGAGCGCCTCGGGCACGGCCTGCTCCCACGTCAGCCCGCGATCGGGAACGTGCCTCTTGTAGAGGCCCATCCACAATTCGTTCGCCGTGTCGTGATTCGCCTCGAGCCAGGCGCGGAACTCGTCGGGGCCCGTGAAGAAGACCGCGGGCCGCTCGGGGGTGCCGCCCGGGGTGCCGATGCTCGTGATCATGGCACGAGTCTGCCAGCAGCCACCGACGGAAATGGGTGCAACCGTTGGTGGCCCGCCGTTCCCCGTCGACGGTCCCTAGGCGGTTCGCGGCGGGGCGGGTACCCTGAAAGGCACGGGTCGGCGACGTGGACCTTCGGATGAGCAGGCACGGTCGACCCGACGGGCAACCGTTGCATCAACGCCCGAACGGAGCAGGCCGCAGATGTCCTGGGATGACGATTTCGACGCCGACGACTACGGCGCGCCTCGTCGAGCTGGGGGCGGTGGTCGTGGGGCGGGATGGCAGGTCGCTCGTCGCGCCCTCGGATACGTCGGCGCGGTCGTCGGGGTTGTCGCCTTGACCGCAGGAGCGGTCTACGCGGTCAACGCGGTGGGTCTCGCGACGAAGCCCGGTGGGTTCGCGGCGCCGGCCGCATATGGGCCGAGTGTCGCGCTGCCGCCACTGGCCCAGCCGGCCGAGCGCGTGGAGCAGGGAAGCGGCGGCGCTGAGTCGGACACGTTGACCGAGCAGCAACAGCCGGCCGGCGTGTCGGAGTCTCCCGTGGCCTCGGTGCCGGTGGTCGATCCCGAATGGACGACCCGGGTCGCCGCCGCCACCGGGATTCCGCAGCGAGCCGTGTCGGCGTACGCACTCGCTCACGTCGCGATGGCCGAAGAAGACCCAGGGTGCGGGATCGACTGGGCCACGATCGCGGCGATCGGCTCGATCGAGTCGCGCCACGGAAGCCACGGCGGCACTGCGCTCGACGAGTACGGCTTCGCACAGCCTGCGATCATCGGTCGGGCACTCGACGGCAACGGGGTGGCGAAGATCGCCGACACGGACGGCGGCGTGCTCGACGGTGATGACACCTGGGATCGAGCGGTCGGCCCGATGCAGTTCATCCCGTCGACGTGGGCCAAGTGGGGAACCGATGCGAACGGCGACGGAGCCGCCGACCCGAACCAGATTGACGACGCCGCTCAGGCGGCGGCACGCTACCTGTGCGCCGCCACGGGCTCGATGACCAGCCCCGACGGATGGCGCGCGGCGGTGTACTCGTACAACCACGACAACGACTACGTCGACAAGGTCGCGAGAGTCGCGAACGAGTACGCCGCGGCATCCGGTTGATGGACTTCGAGCAGCGTCAGTACGTCGCGTGAGCGGATGGTGCCGATGCCGCACCGATCATATGCCCTCATCGGCATGGTTTCCGCCCGCTGGAACATCACGTTTCGCCGGGAGCTTCCGATCCGGGTGGATATCTCCGCTTCGGGCTTCACCTTTCACCTGATCAACCGCGACTTACAACGGGTGGATGACGCAGTGCCGCAGACTGCCCAGCGACGGTTGCTCCTCGTGCAACAGTTGACGCCCCAGTTGCGCGTGGGCTAAACAGATCCGCAAGCACCGACTCGACTCCTCCGGAGACGTGTCGGTGCTGTCGGAGTGACGCCCCTGCATCACCCCCTTCGTATGAACTCCGACTCAACTGCACGACAGCGCCCGCAATGAGGAGGGAACGCATTGATGTACACGTTGAGGAGAAGGAAAGCG
>DASUVU010000286.1:0-2438 GCA_036378815.1 Agromyces sp.
GTCGACGAGCGTCGTCTTGCCGTGGTCGACGTGGGCGACGATCGCGACGTTGCGCAGGTCGTTGCGGGTGGCGTTGGCCATGGTGGGTCCTCGCGGTGGGGCATCCGTCATCTGCCGAATTTTAGGCTCGGCGGGACGGCGCGGATGCGCTGGATGGGAGTCTGTGGGAGCGCGGACGACCGTGAACCGACGGTTCGCGCGGAATTCAGCCTAGCGTGCCATGCCGAGTGAACGCCGAACGCCCGGCATCCGCAGTGAACGGATGCCGGGCGTTCGTGTTGGAACGTGCGCTATGCGCCGAGCTCGATGTTCGCCCCGGGGATCGCCGCGAGCAGGTCGCGGGTGTACTGCTCCTTGGGGTTGTCGAACACCTCGTCGGTGGTCGCCGCCTCGACGATCCTGCCGCGCTGCATCACGCAGACGTGGTCGGCGATGACACGCACGACGGCGAGGTCGTGCGTGATGAAGAGGTAGGTCAGCCCCAACTCCGCCTGCAGGTCGGCGAGCAGCCGCAGGATCTGGGCCTGCACCAGCACGTCGAGCGCGGAGACCGCCTCGTCGAGCACGACGATCTCGGGCTTCAGGGCCAGTGCACGCGCGATGGCGATGCGCTGGCGCTGGCCGCCCGACAGCTCGTTCGGGTACCGGCCGATCAGGGTGCGTGGCAGCGACACCTGGTCGAGCAGCTCGAACACGCGCTCCCTGCGGGAGGCCTTCGTGCCGATCTTGTGCGTGAACAGCGGTTCGGCGATGGTGTTGCCGATGTTCCGCAGCGGGTTCAGCGACCCGTACGGGTCCTGGAACACCGGCTGCATCCGGCTGCGGAGACGGAACAGCTCCTTGCCGCTCGTCGACGCGAGATCCTTGCCACCGACGACGATCTTCCCGCTGGTCGCGTCCTCGAGCTTCAGCAGCATCTTCGCCACCGTCGACTTGCCCGAGCCGGACTCGCCGACGAGGGCGGTCGTGGTGCCCTTGGCGATCTGGAACGAGACCTGGTCGACCGCGGTGAACTCGCCCGAGCCGCGGATCTTGAACACCTTGGTGAGATCCTCGACGATGATCGCCGGCGGGGCGGATGCCGCGGCCTCGAGTGCCTCGGCGCGTGCCTCCGCCGTCGCGATCAGGTCGATCTCGTCGCCGGCCGCGTGCGAGGCATCGGCCTGCATGGCGCTCTCGGCGGCCGCAATGCTGCCACTGGCCTGGATGCGCCGCGACGCGAGGCTCGGGGCGGCGGCCACGAGGCGCTGCGTGTACGGATGCTTCGGGTTCTGCAGAATCTCGACGGACGGGCCCGACTCGACGATCTTGCCCTTGTACATCACGACGAGCTGCTCGGCGCGCTCGGCGGCCAGCCCCAGGTCGTGCGTGATGAACAACAGCGTGGTGCCCAGCTCGCGAGTGAGGGACTCGAGGTGGTCGAGGATCACGCGCTGGACCGTGACATCGAGCGCCGAGGTCGGCTCGTCGGCGATGAGGAGCTGCGGGTCGGCCGCGAGGCCCATGCCGATGAGCACGCGCTGGCGCATGCCGCCCGAGAACTGGTGCGGGAACTGCTTCAGTCGCCGGTCGGCGTCCTGCAGTCCGGCCTGCTTCAGCACCTCGATCGCCCGCTTCTTGATCTCCTTGCGCCCGGTTGCGATGCCGTTCGCCTGGATGGCCTCCTCGACCTGGAAGCCGATCGACCACACCGGGTTCAGGTTCGACATCGGATCCTGGGGCACGAAGCCGATCTTGCGACCGCGGATGCCCTCCATCTCCTTGTCGGATGCCTTGGTGAGGTCCTGGCCGTCGAGGAGGATCTGGCCGCCGGAGATGTGGCCGGTGCCCGGGAGCAGGTTGATGATCGCGTGCGCGGTCGTCGACTTGCCCGAGCCGGACTCGCCCACGATCGCGAGGCTCTGCCCGCGGTAGAGGGTGATGTTGGCCCCGTCGACGGCCTTCACGACACCGTCTTGCGTGGTGAAGCCGACCTGGAGGTCCTTGATCTCGAGGAGCGGACGCTCGTCGCGGTCGGTCGTCGATTGCACGTCGGTTGTGTTCGCGGTCTCGGTCATCGCTGTGCCCTCGCCTTCGGGTCGAGTGCGTCTCGGATGACCTCGCCGAGCATGATGAAGCTCAGCACGGTGACCGACAGCGCGATCGACGGCAGGATGAGCGTCTGCGGCGCCGTGCGCAGGTCGGTCTGCGCCTGGCTGATGTCATTGCCCCACGACATGGTCGACGGGGGCAGGCCGACGCCGAGGAACGAGAGGGTGGCCTCCGCCACGATCGCCGACGCGAGGGAGATCGTCGTGATGTCGGTTCTCTCTCAGTACGCGAACGTGTGGGTGATCTCGCTCGCCATCGGCCTGTTCGCGTGGCCGGCGACAGCCCGAGTGCTGAGAGCCGAAATCCTGAGGGTCAAGAACGCCGATTTCGTGATGGCGTCCACCGCC
>DASUVU010000287.1:0-3424 GCA_036378815.1 Agromyces sp.
AACACACCTGAACCGACGCCGAGACCGGCGACGGCACCCAGGTTCTTGTGGAAGTACTCCTTCGGCTCCTCACCGCGAAGGACGGCGACGATGTTCTTCGCGAGGAGCTTGCCCTGGCGCACCGCGTGCTGGGCGTTCGGCACGCAGTAACCGCCGACCCCGCCGCCCGTCAGGTCTGGCACCGCCGCGATGTCTCCGGCGGCCCACGCGTCGGCCACCCAGTCATCCTCGTCGCCGACACGAAGGTCGGCGCGGGTGAGGATACGGCCGCGCTCCTCGACCGGAAGGTCGCTCGAGCGGACGATCGCCGGGTTCGCCATGACACCGGCCGTCCACACGATGAGGTCGGACTCGAAGGTCTCGCCGGTCGACAGCTCGATGACCCCGTCGACGGCGCTCGTCAGCTGCGTGTCGAGGTGGATCTCAGCGCCGCGCTGCGCGAGGTGCTTGATGACCCAGTGGCTCGTCTCGAGCGACACCTCGGGCATGATGCGACCCATCGCCTCGATGAGGTGGAAATGCGTCTCATCGAAGGTGAGTTGCGGGTAGTACTTGAGCAACGCGCTCGCCAATGACCGCATCTCGGCGAACACCTCGATGCCCGCGAAGCCGCCACCCACGACGACGAAGGTGAGCAGTCGTTCGCGTTCAGGGCCCGGTGGCAGGGTCGCGGCGCGGTCGAAGTTCGTCAGGATGCGGTCGCGAATGGCGACGGCCTCTTCGATGGCCTTCAGTCCGATGGCGTTCTCGGCGATGCCCGGGATCGGGAACGTGCGCGAGACCGCACCGCCCGTGACCACGATGACGTCGTACTCGAACTCCCACGGCTCGCCCACCTCGGGCGTGATCGTCGCGACCTTGGAGGCGTGATCGATTCGGGTGACCCGCGCGGTGATGACGTTCGTCTTCTTCAGGTGCCTCCGCTGCGCGACCACCGCGTGTCGCGGCTCGATCGAACCGGCCGCGACCTCGGGGAGGAAGGGCTGGTACGTCATGTACGGGAGCGGGTCGACGATCGTGACCTCCGCCTCGCCGGGACGCAGCCACTTCTCGAGCTTCCACGCTGTGTAGAACCCCGCGTAGCCACCGCCGACGATGAGAATCTTGGGCACGGTGAATGGACTCCTCAGTTTCTGATTACGGCCGGCTGATGCATGCGATCACTGCTCGCGAGCGCGGACAGTCCGCCTGGAATGCCGAGTGGCGCCGATGCCCAACAGCGCACCTAGCGTACCAAACCCGGCAACCAGTGAGAGCGGAACGGTGATATAGGCGAGCGTCCACGCCGTCGGCAACAGGGTCTGGGCGCCGTCGGATCTCGGCAGGGGCGGATCGGCGATCGGGACGATCGCCTGTTCCTCAGGGCCTTCCGTCGGGGACGGGGCATCCGCTCGCCGGTGGATCGTGATCCATTCCGCGAGGCTGCCGAGCGGGCTGGAGTCGACCTTCGGCACATCGGCGGTGAGCGCGGCAACGGGGTCGATGATCCCCCACCCGTACAACGCACTCGGCACGTCATGCCCGTCGGGATCGGCGGTGCGGATGAGCCGCTCGATGACGTTCGCCGCGTCGAGGTCGGGGTACTCGCTGCGGATGAGCGCGACCAGGCCGGACACGATCGGGGTCGCGGCGCTCGTTCCGCTCCACTGCACGTACCGCCCGTCGGGCAGCACGCCGACGAGGTCCTCGCTCGGTGCGGCCACCGCGATGGAGATGCCCTGCGAACTCGCGTCGAAGCTCGCGTTCTTCTCGCGATCCACTCCGGCGACCGCGACCACCCCGGGAATCGTCGCCGGGGCGCCGACCTCGGTCGTCCCGCTGCCGCGATTGCCGGCGGCCGCTACGACGACCACATCGTTGTCGAACGCATACATGAACGCGTCGTCCCAGCTCTCGGGCCAGTCGAGGGTGTTCCGCGTCAGCGACATATTGATGACGTCGGCACCGCTGTCGACCGCCCAGCGAACCGCCTGGGCGATCTGATCATCGTTCGAGATCTCGGCTCCGGTGTCCTGGCCGAACGCGACCGAGGCCGTGAGCAGGTCGGCCTCGGGCGCGATGCCGATCACGCCATTGCCCGGACTGCTGCCACGGCCCGCCAGCAGCGAGGCCACCATGGTGCCGTGGTTCGGGTCGTCGCCGATGGGCGTCTGCCCATCGGGGCTGCCCAGGCCCGAGACATCCGTGCCCCCGACCACCGCACCACGGAGTTCGGCGACGTTGCCGTTGACCCCCGTGTCGATGATCGCGACGGTCACGCCGTCGCCGCGCGAGGTGTTCCACGCCGTCGTGAAGCCGTAGTCGGCCAGCCAGTACTCGAGGTCGCGCACCGTGTCGGCGCGTGCAGGCGCTGCGCCGGCGAACGCGATCATGGTGGCCGCGGCGACGGCAGCGGCGGCCTTCGCGATGACGGCGAGCGGCCTGCGGCGTGCGCGGGTCACGAGCGGCCTCCGATGTCGTCGTCGGCGGGGTCGGCGGGATCGGGCACATCGACGCCGTAATCGGGGCACTGGCAGACGTCGGGCGACCAGGTCGAGCGTTCGAGCGCGATGTCGCCGATGGGGTTCGCGCCCGGGCCGGCTGCGAGCGACTGCGCGGCGAGCGCGTGCAGGCACTTCACGCGCGTCGGCATGCCACCGGCGGAGATACCGGCGATCTCGGGCACCACTCCGATGGACTCGCGGTCGGCGAGGTAATCGCGATGCGCGCGTTCGTAGGCGGCCGCGACCTCAGGGTCGGATGCGAGCAGCTCGCCGCACTCGACCATGAGCTGCGCCGCCTCGAGGAACGACATCGCCGCGGTCGCCACCGGATGCGTGAGGTAGTAGAACGTCGGGAACGGCGTGCCGTCGGACAGGCGCGGTGCCGTCGCCACCACCGTCGGCGCACCGCAGACGCAACGCGCGGGGATGCCCACGACGTTGCGAGCCCGTCGGCCGAGCTGGGCCGACACGATACGGATGTCTCGCTCGCTCACATCGGCGAACGGCGGTCGAGTCATTGCACGCCCCCGGGTTCGGTAGCGGGGGTCGGAGTCGGGGTCGGGGTCGGAGCCGGTGCGAGTCCCGCGATCATCACGGAGTCCAGCAGCGTGCGCATCCAGTCGCCCTTCGATTCGGTCACCTCGGCCGAGACCTCGGTCGCGGCATCCGACTTCGCCGCCTCGGATCGATCGTCGATGACGAGGTAGCTCACCTCACCGGGCATCACGTAGTACAGCCGCTCGCGCGCCTTCGTCATGAGGAACGTCTCGTCGTTCCAGCGCTCGCGCTCGTCGCGCAGCCGCTGCACCTCCTCCTCCTGGGCGGAGACGGCGGCGCGCAACTCGGCGATCTGCTGGCGCTGTTGTGCGAACGCCGCGATCGTCGGCGCCAGCACGACGACGGCGAGCACGAGCACACCCATCATGATGATCGAGAATCCT